>NZ_JBALOP010000007.1:43898-57882 GCF_036962685.1 Bacillus sp. JJ1566
CCTGTGGCAACGTCTTTGTTACCCACATCGTGTGGGCCTAAAAAAAATCGGGCGCAAATACGATAAGGCGCATTTGATTGAGGTGTGTTACATACAAATACATAATTAGGAGGGATGGAGATGGAGTTTTTTAAAGTAAAAGTAGATGATTACATTGCCACTATTACCTTTAATCGACCTCCAGCAAATGCATTATCAACAATTGTTTTGAAAGAGCTTACAAGTTTACTAGACGATATCGAATTTGATGATGCTGTACGGGTTTTGGTTATTCATGGGGAAGGCAGATTCTTCTCTGCTGGGGCCGATATAAAAGAGTTTACTACAATTAGTTCAGGTGAAGAATTTTCAAATCTAGCGAGAAAGGGTCAAACCTTATTTGAAAGAATGGAGCGATTCCCAAAACCGATAATTGCAAGTATTCACGGAGCTGCCTTAGGTGGTGGTCTAGAACTAGCAATGGCATGTCACTTCCGTCTTGTCAGTGAAAAGGCAAAGCTTGGATTACCTGAGCTACAGCTTGGACTAATCCCTGGATTTGCGGGTTCAGCACGCTTACCACGCTATGTAGGAGTTGCTAAAGCGGCCCAGATGCTTTGGACAAGTGACCCAATTAGCGGTATAGAAGCTGTCCAATTTGGTTTAGCAAACCAGGCTTTCCCAGAAGAAAAACTACATGTGGAAACGATGAAAATTGCAAAGAAAATTGCCGGGAAAAGCCCAGTCTCCATAAAAGCCTCAATTGAATTATTAAATTTAATGAAGAACGAACAATATGAAGCAACTGTTAAACGAGAAGCCGTATTATTCGGTGAAATGTTCGTTTCTGAAGATGGGCAAGAAGGAATAACTGCCTTCATTGAAAAACGTCAACCAACGTTTAAAGGGAAATAATAGAATTCGAGTTTTTAGTAATTAAATAGATTAGATTTTTTTACAATTAGGCATAAAAACATTAGGAGGGAAACACATGAACATCTTTGTTATTTTGAAAAGAACATTTGATACAGAAGAAAAAATCGTTGTGAATAATGGACAAATCAGTGAAGATGGTGCTGAATTTATTATTAACCCATATGACGAATATGCGGTTGAAGAAGCAATCAGGCTTCGTGACGCAAACGGTGGAGAAGTAACAGTTGTAACAGTTGCTACGACTGATGAAGCCGATAAAGAGTTACGTACAGCATTAGCAATGGGTGCAGATAAAGCTGTAATGATTAATACAGAAGATGATCTTGAGGACGGAGATCAATATACAACTGCAAAAATTTTAGGTGAGTACTTAAAAGATAAGGATGCTGATATCATTTTAGGTGGCAACGTTGCAATCGATGGAGGTTCTGGTCAAGTAGGTCCGCGTGTTGCTGGAATTTTAGATATTCCTTATGTAACGACAATTACAAAACTTGAGGTTAACGGTTCAAAAGTAACAGTAGTCAGAGATGTTGAAGGGGACTCGGAAGTAATCGAGACTTCCTTACCATTACTTGTAACTTGTCAACAAGGTTTAAATGAGCCTCGCTATCCATCATTACCAGGAATAATGAAAGCAAAGAAAAAGCCACTTGATGAACTTGAGTTAGATGATTTAGATTTAGATGAAGATGACGTAGAAGCAAAAACAAAAACAATTGAAATCTATCTGCCGCCTAAAAAAGAAGCTGGTAGAGTGCTTGAAGGTGAGTTAGAAGATCAGGTCAAAGAATTAGTATCACTTCTTCATAATGAAGCAAAGGTTGTATAACCGAAACGAAATAAAGTTGTTTTTGTATCCGGTTTCAAAAAATTACTCAACTAATCTAGGGGGTTACGCATAATGTCAAGAAAAGTTATAGTTTTAGGGGAAGCGCGTGACGGTGCGTTACGTAACGTATCTTTTGAAGCAATTGCGGCCGGTAAAACAGTTGCAGAAGGTGGCGAAGTAGTTGCAGTTTTAGTTGGAGACTCTGTAAGCTCACTAGCAAATGAATTAATCCATTACGGTGCGGACCGAGTTGTAACAGTGGAAGATGCAAAATTAGGATCATATACTCCGGACGGATACTCACAAGCCTTACTGGCAGTTATTGATGCTGAATCACCAGAAGGTTTAATATTTGGACATACTGCATTAGGTAAAGACCTATCACCAAAAATTGCAGGAAAACTTAATTCTGGTTTGATTTCTGACGTAACTGCTATTGAAATCGCAGGTGGAAACATTGTCTTTACTCGTCCTATTTATTCAGGTAAGGCTTTTGAAAAGAAAATTGTGACGGACGGATTAATGATTGCAAGTGTTCGTCCAAACAATATTACCCCACTTGAAAAAGACGAGTCACGTTCTGGTGAAGTTTCTTCTCTAACTGTTGACATTAAGGATTTACGTACAATTGTAAAAGAAGTAGTGCGTAAGGCAACTGAAGGTGTTGATTTGTCTGAAGCGAAGGTTGTTATTGCAGGTGGACGTGGAGTGAAAAGCGCAGAAGGCTTCGAGCCATTAAAAGAATTAGCAACTGTACTTGGTGGAGCTATAGGTGCTTCCCGCGGTGCATGTGATGCTGATTACTGTGACTACTCCCTTCAAATTGGTCAAACAGGTAAGGTTGTAACTCCAGATCTTTATATCGCTTGTGGCATCTCGGGAGCAATTCAGCACTTAGCTGGAATGTCAAACTCTAGAGTTATCGTTGCAATCAACAAAGATCCAGAAGCAAACATTTTCAAGGTTGCGGACTATGGAATTGTTGGAGACCTTTTTGAAGTAGTTCCAATGCTTACTGAAGAGTTTAAAAAATTAAAAGTAAATGCATAATGTGTAGTGAAGCGAGCTAATTAGTTCGCTTTATTTAAGGGGAATTTTTCTATTTTACCTTTGAAAAAAATATGGTATACTAATCAAGCGATGAGCTGAATTGCATAAGTCGGGTTGACACGCCTTTTGGCAGGCACTATGTGGAGTGCTGTCCCTCGCCGCAATACGCAAAAAGACGTCCTTTGAGGGCGTCTTTTTTTTTCTATTCGGCCAACTTCTGTTTCCATACATATCAGCTTAAAAAATTGGGGAAGATGATTATGGATGAAGTTTAATTTCTATTCTTCTATGGTTTTTAGTTAACTGTTTTTTTATGAAGCAAATCATTCGTAAAATGACATTCCAAATGTTATACTCTTGGTAGAATTTCAAAGTTGTAACATATTTAGGAGGGGTTTAAATGGCAATTACAAACGTAACGGATCAAAGTTTTGACACAGAAACAAAAGATGGTGTAGTATTAGCAGATTTCTGGGCACCTTGGTGTGGACCTTGTAAGATGATTGCTCCAGTATTAGAAGAATTAGATTCTGAAATTGGAGACAAAGTAAAAATTGTAAAGCTTGATGTAGATGACAACCAAGAAACTGCAGCTAAGTTTGGTGTAATGAGCATCCCAACTTTACTTGTATTTAAAAACGGTGAAGTTGTAGATAAAGTAGTTGGCTACCAACCAAAAGAAGCACTAGCTGAAAGACTTGCTAACCACTATTAATCGTCTTAGAAAAAAACAGCCATCTCGGCTGTTTTTTGTTTTGTCAGGAAATAATTCCTTTATTTACACGTACAACTTCTCCTTAAAGATGTTACAATATAGGATACGGCTTACCCTTCCAAAACGAGGGAAGTATCACTTTTATGATAGATGGAGTGGTTGCGATGCACGATCATCTTAAAGAAAAATTAGCAATACTACCGGATCAGCCCGGTTGTTATTTAATGAAAGACAGGCAAGGTACAATAATATATGTAGGAAAAGCGAAAGTGTTAAAGAACCGTGTTCGGTCTTATTTCACAGGATCACATGATGGGAAAACATTGAGACTTGTAAATGAGATTGAGGACTTTGAATATATCGTAACATCTTCAAATATTGAAGCTCTGCTACTAGAAATCAATTTAATTAAAAAACATGATCCGAAATATAATATCATGCTAAAGGATGACAAGACGTATCCTTTTATTAAAATTACCGCTGAAAAACATCCTCGTTTATTGATTACACGTAAAGTTAAGAAGGATAAAGGAAAATACTTTGGTCCGTACCCGAACGTCATGGCGGCAACTGAAACAAAAAAACTACTAGATCGGATTTATCCTTTACGAAAATGTTCAACTCTACCAGATAAGGTTTGTTTGTACTATCATATCGGTCAATGTCTTGCTCCATGTGTGAACGAGGTAACTGATGAAACAAATAAAAAAATGGTAGACGACATCATTCGCTTTCTAAATGGTGGGTATAAGGAAATCAAAGCAGAGCTAACAGAACGAATGGTAAAGGCTTCAGAAGAACTTGATTTTGAGAGAGCAAAAGAATACCGTGATCAAATCACAAGTATTGAAACAACGATGGAAAAACAGAAGATGACGATGACCGATTTTATCGATCGTGATGTTTTTGGTTATTCCTATGATAAAGGCTGGATGTGTGTTCAAGTCTTTTTTATCCGACAAGGGAAATTAATAGAACGGGATGTTTCTTTATTCCCATTCTATAATGAGCCTGAACAGGATTTCCTAACCTACCTTGGGCAATTCTATTTAAAAGAAAATCATTTTAAACCAAAGGAAATTCTACTTCCTAGTTCAATTGACCATGTGATTGCTGAGCAATTACTAGAGGTAAACGTTCAACAGCCTAGTCGAGGAAAGAAAAAACAACTAGTGGAATTAGCAAGGAAAAATGCCAAAATCGCGTTAACTGAGAAATTTGCTCTGATTGAGCGCGATGAAGAGCGGACAATCAAGGCGGTTGAAAACTTAGGCCAACAACTGGGAATATACACGCCCCATCGGATTGAGGCGTTTGATAACTCGAATATCCAAGGAACAGACCCTGTTTCAGCAATGATTGTTTTTACGGATGGAAAACCGGATAAAAAAGAATATAGAAAATATAAAATTAAATCAGTTCAAGGTCCTGATGATTATGAATCAATGAGAGAGGTTGTCAGGAGAAGATATAGTCGTGCTCTCAAAGATAATCTACCCTTACCTGACTTAATCATCATTGACGGAGGAAAAGGTCATCTTGCTGCAGTAAGAGATATTCTAGAAAATGAGTTAGGTTTGGAAATTCCTTTAGCTGGGTTGGCAAAAGACGATAAGCATAGAACTTCAGAATTGTTAATAGGCGACCCACCTGAAATCGTGGAACTGCCAAGAAATAGCCAGGAATTTTATCTTCTCCAACGGATTCAAGATGAAGTTCACCGTTTTGCGATTACCTTTCATCGTCAAGTCCGTGGAAAAAGTGCCTTTCAATCTGTGCTTGATAACATTCCTGGAGTCGGGGAAAAACGAAAGAAAGCATTGCTAAAGCATTTTGGTTCAATCAAGAAGCTGAAGGAAGCAAGTATTGAGGAAATCCAACAGGCCAATATTCCTCGTCCTACCGCTGAAGTAATCTTTGAAAAATTAAAGGAATAGTCGTTGCTATTTTAAAAATACTCTGATATAATCCTAACTAATATAATATTACACTTCATTACGTTGAAGTGATGATAGAGGTGCGATCTTTATCAGTATGCAATTGGAGGGGAGTGAGACCCTATGATTATTGCAGAAAGGAAAGTTCGCCGAAGTGAAAAAAGGACTCATCTCTTTTTTTGCTGGTCTTATGTTTAAGAGACGTAAGATTGTCAAGATGAATTAATCTTGGAGAGCTATCTCACGATGTGACACGTTTTTGTTTACGTATATCACAGCAATGAGATAATCTCATTGCTGTTTTTTATTATCCAGAAATTCAAAAAGAAGGGTTGAGAGCAGAGCATGGGGATCATCGTACAAAAGTTTGGAGGCACCTCAGTAGGGTCACCAGATAGAATCAAAAATGTTGCAAATCGCGTTATTCAAGAAGTGCAAGCAGGAAACCAAGTTGTCGTTGTTGTTTCAGCAATGGGGAAAACTACAGATCAACTTGTAACCTTAGCAAATGAAATTACAAGTACGCCGAGTAAACGTGAGATGGATATGCTGTTAAGTACAGGCGAACAAATAACAATTGCCCTTTTATCAATGGCGATACAAGAGCAAGGCTATAAATCTGTATCCTATACAGGCTGGCAGGCTGGTATTGAAACTGAGGCCATACATAGCAATGCCCGCATTGAGAATATTGAAGTTTCAAGAGTAAAGGACAGCCTAAAAGAAGGAAAAATTGTAGTAGTTGCAGGGTTCCAGGGAATTAGTAGTTCTGGAGATATAACGACTCTTGGACGAGGAGGATCTGATACAACTGCAGTTGCACTTGCTGCAGCATTAAATGCAGACAAATGTGATATCTACACAGATGTAACAGGTGTATATACGACTGATCCTCGTGTAGTTCCATCTGCACGTAAACTTCATTCCGTTTCCTATGATGAAATGCTTGAGCTTGCAAACCTGGGTGCGGGTGTGCTTCATCCACGTGCAGTAGAATTTGCGAAAAATTTTGAAATGCCGCTTGAAGTTCGTTCAAGCTTAGAGCTAGAAAATGGAACCATTATTGAGGAGGAAGTTTCAATGGAAAAGAATCTTGTTGTTAGGGGAATTGCTTTTGAAGACCAGATTACTCGGGTTACAGTATCTGGCTTACCAAATGAATTACACACACTATCAACCATCTTTGGTACACTCGCAAAGAATGGTCTTAACGTAGATATTATCATTCAAAACCAAACTGATGAAAATCATACCAATATTTCATTTTCAGTAAAAACACCAGATCTACGCGATACTCTAGCTGTATTAGAAAATAACAAAGATTTATTAAAATATGAAAGTATCCAGCATGAAGATGGTTTAGCAAAGGTTTCGATTGTAGGCTCTGGGATGGTTTCAAATCCAGGGGTTGCGGCTGATATGTTCCAGGTGCTTGCAAAAGAAAACATTGAAGTAAAAATGGTAAGTACATCGGAAATCAAAGTTTCTACTGTTGTTGATCAAGGAAGTATGGTTCTCGCGGTTGAAGCTTTACATGACTCATATAATTTAGCTGCTGTTGAAGAAGAAAAAGCAAAAGTTAAACTATAATATAAACTCAAAAAGGGCCGTTCAAAGGAAATTATTATCCATTGGGCGCCCTTTTCAATATAAAAAACCTGCACGAAGTGTGCAGGCTTTTAATCTTCGGTAATGTCTTTTTGGTCCCATTTTACCGTAAATATGATTTTTTGCGCTCGTCTTTTTTGTTGTTCAAAGCTTTCAGTGATTCGATTTTTCTGTTGTTGAATTTGTTGAGCAAGAAAACCGGATTCAAGTTGGAATGTACAAATATCTTTTCGTTTAAAACGAGAAGACACGATTGTACCATCCAAATGAAATTCGATGGAATTCTTATCCAAACGTTCTACCTTAAGGTCTCCCCATCCAGCATCATGAAAAAACGAAATAATTTCTTCAATCGTTGGTAAGGGGAATTTACGGGCAAGATTTTTTCCAGCCCAGTATAAAATCTGTGGAGTTTCTTTTCCAAATAAATCTGGAATTAAAATTTCACGTATGAGTTCATACCCAAAAACAGAAACGGTCTGTTCATTTGAATTTACATGTTGTTCATTGATGTTAATGTTCTTCACTGCATTCCCCTCTTTCTCCATTCTTTATTATAAACTATCGGGGGTAAGAAACACATGAAATTTTTTGTTTCTTTTTGTCATAAAAAATCGTTTTAAAAATCAGATGGTTCTAACAAAAGTGTCTAAATATTATCAGATTCGTGAATAAATTGTGTACCAGTTTCCTTGACGCTCTTGCTTTATGGGAGTAAAATGTATTTGTTACATTATACTGATAAAAGAAAATTGCGGTTACATTTGTCTTTTTATCTATGAATAAATTAATTTGTAGTTTACTGCAAGGGTTTTCAATTGTCAGTTTTTATTCGTCCTAATACATAATTTTGGGGATGAGGAATTAAAAGAGTACCTTGAAGGTGCGGTTTATTACTAAGGGGGGTAAAGTATGGCGGGAAATCGTGAATTTTTTAATCGCAGGCTTCATTCATTATTAGGTGTTATTCCAGTGGGAGTGTTCTTATTGGTACACTTAACAGCGAATAACTTTGCGACAAGAGGAGAAGAGGCATTTAACAGTGCTGCTGGATTTATGGGAAGTCTCCCATTTAGAATCTTATTAGAGGTAGTTGTTATTTATCTACCATTATTATTTCACGCGATTTACGGTCTGTATATTGCCTTTACTGCAAATAACAATGTGAGTAGATATGGTTTCTTCCGTAACTGGATGTTCTTCTTACAACGTATATCCGGAATCATTACTCTAATTTTTGTGGCATGGCATGTATGGGAAACGCGAATTGCTGCTGCTTTTGGAGCAGAGGTTAACTTCCAAATGATGGAGGAAATCTTAAGCTCACCAGCAATGCTTGTTTTCTATCTTGTAGGTGTAATTTCTACAATTTTCCATTTCTCAAATGGACTTTGGTCATTTGCTGTTAGTTGGGGGCTAACTATAACTCCTCGCTCTCAACAAGTTGCAACATATGTGACAATCATTATTTTTATTGCATTAACATACGTAGGTGTTTCTACAATTTTTGCTTTCGTTTAAGAATTTGAAAATTAGAACGTTCACAGTTTTTATTACAAGCTGAACGATCTCTTTATTGGGGAGTGAGTTACTTTGAGTCAAGGAAAAGTTATCGTAGTTGGTGGTGGATTAGCTGGTTTGATGGCTACCATCAAGGCTGCTGAAGAAGGAACACAAGTTGATTTATTTTCACTCGTACCTGTAAAACGCTCTCACTCTGTTTGTGCACAAGGTGGGATTAACGGTGCGGTTAATACAAAAGGTGAAGGGGATTCTCCTTGGATCCACTTCGACGATACAGTGTATGGTGGAGACTTCCTAGCAAACCAAAAGCCAGTTAAGGCTATGTGTGAAGCTGCACCAGGAATCATTCATTTAATGGACCGAATGGGAGTTATGTTTAACCGTACACCAGAAGGTTTACTTGATTTCCGTCGATTCGGTGGAACACAGCACCATCGTACTGCATTCGCTGGGGCAACAACTGGTCAGCAGTTGCTTTATGCATTAGACGAGCAAGTTCGTCGTCATGAAGTAGCGGGACTTGTAACAAAGTACGAAGGTTGGGAATTCCTAGGAATCATACAAGACGATGAAGGAATTTGTCGTGGTATCGTAGCACAAAACCTTCATTCAATGGAAATTAAATCATTCCCTGCTGATGCTGTTATCATGGCATCTGGCGGACCTGGAATCATCTTTGGTAAAACAACAAACTCAGTGATTAACACTGGTTCTGCTGCATCAATTGTGTACCAACAAGGTGCATATTATGCAAACGGTGAGTTCATTCAAATCCACCCAACTGCAATTCCTGGAGATGACAAACTTCGCCTAATGAGTGAATCTGCTCGTGGTGAAGGTGGACGAGTTTGGACTTATAAAGATGGTAAGCCTTGGTACTTCTTGGAGGAAAAATATCCTGCATACGGAAACCTAGTTCCACGTGATATTGCAACACGTGAAATCTTCCATGTATGTGTAGATATGAAGCTTGGTATCAATGGTGAAAACATGGTTTACCTAGATCTTTCTCATAAGGATCCAAAAGAACTTGATATTAAATTAGGTGGAATTATAGAAATCTATGAAAAATTCATGGGTGATGATCCACGTAAAGTTCCAATGAAAATCTTCCCTGCTGTTCACTACTCAATGGGTGGATTATGGGTTGACGATCATCAACAAACAAATATCCCTGGTTTATTTGCTGCTGGAGAGTGTGATTTCTCACAACATGGTGCAAACCGCTTAGGTGCGAACTCACTATTATCAGCTATCTATGGTGGTATGGTTGCTGGTCCTAACGCAGTTCATTACATCAAAGGATTGAAGAAGGGTACTGATTCCATTTCTTCAACTGTTTTCGATAGCCATGTAAAACAAGAGCAAGAAAAATGGGATAACATTATGTCAATGGATGGTACTGAGAATGCATACGTCCTTCATAAAGAGCTTGGTGAATGGATGACAGATAACGTAACAGTTGTTCGTTACAATGACAAGCTATTAAAGACAGACGAAAAGATTCAAGAGCTTATGGAGCGTTATAAAAACATTAATATTAATGACACATCTAAGTGGAGCAACCAAGGTGCTACATTTACTCGTCAATTACAAAATATGCTTCAGCTTGCACGTGTAATCACAATCGGTGCCTATAACCGTAACGAAAGCCGTGGGGCACACTATAAGCCTGACTTCCCTGATCGTAATGACGAGGATTTCTTAAAAACAACTATGGCTAAATTTACTGGTGAGGATACTGCGCCAGCATTCCATTATGAAGAAGTAGATACTTCATTAATCACACCACGTAAACGTGACTATACAAAGAATAAGGAGGAAAAGTAAGATGAGTGAAAAAACAGTTGAATTTCATGTTACTCGTCAGGATACTCCAGATTCCGATCCTTATGTGATTAAATTTAAGGTACCCTACCGAAAAAATATGAACGTCATTTCCGCTTTAATGGAATTTCGTCGTAATCCGGTAGATATCACTGGAAATACAGTTGCCCCAATTACTTGGGATATGAACTGTTTAGAAGAGGTTTGCGGTGCTTGTTCAATGATTATTAACGGCAAGCCACGTCAATCTTGTTCAGCACTTATTGACCAGCTTGAACAACCAATCAAACTTGAGCCAATGAAGACATTCCCTATTGTACGTGACCTACAGATAGACCGTAGTAGAATGTTTGATTCCTTGAAAAAAGTCAAAGCTTGGATCCCAATTGACGGAACATACGATTTGGGACCTGGCCCACGTATGCCAGAGAAGAAACGTCAATGGGCATATGAATTATCTAAATGTATGACATGTGGTGTATGTCTAGAAGCATGTCCGAACGTAAACAGTAAATCTGAGTTCATTGGACCTGCTCCATTATCACAAGTTCGTTTGTTCAACGCTCACCCAACTGGAGCTATGAATAAAGGAGAACGTTTAGAAACAATCATGGGAGATGGAGGCCTAGCAAACTGTGGTAACTCACAAAACTGTGTACAGTCTTGTCCAAAAGGTATCCCACTCACAACTTCAATTGCAGCTCTAAACAGAGACACTTCTATCCAAGCATTCAGAAATATGTTTGGTAGTGACCAAGTCTAATAGATAAGGCGAAAGCGCTCCTTCATGCAAATGGAGGAGTGCTTTTTTTACGAGGAGAACTTTTTTTGGTGTCCACTTTTAAGAAGTTGTGAAAAAACCTCCTTTTCCCCTTAGAAGATGGCACCACTTTACCTTGACCTGAATAATCTTATGTAAGGGAGCTATTGGAATGAAACATATTACGTATATCGATGATATTGAGACATGGGCAAATACATTTGAGTTTTTCCAACCGATTCAAGTACGCTTTTCCGAAACAGATATGTTTGGACATTTAAATAACACTGTACCCTTTACTTACTTTGAAGAAGCAAGAATTCAGTTTTTTAATCATCTTGGGTTTATGCAAAAATGGACCGACCAATCAAGTGATGCAATCCCAGTAGTTGCAAGCCAACAATGTGATTATTTGAAACAAGTCTTTTTTGGAGACCAACTTAAGCTGTTTGTTAAAATTAATCAACTAGGCAATTCTTCAATGGATATTCACTATATGGCAAAGGACAAAGAGGGGTTCATTTGTTTTGTTGGAAGGAGTACATTAGTTCAAATGTCAAAGCTGTCAGGAAAAGGGAAACCATGGTCCGATGAGATGAAGCATATGTTAAAAAGCACCTAACCTATATTGTATGAGCTAAGTAGCACAATAATACCAATACACTAAAAAATAGACGCGAAAAAGTCTACATATCAACCTTTTAACAGTCACAGCAACACTCTCCTTCTCATACTATATTGTGACTAAATATATACCCATCCAGTAGTTCAGCTCGAACCTTAGCAAGGAGGGTTACAATACTTGAAGGAGAAAGAGTTTCAACCAAAACCGCTACTAACAAAAAGAGAGAGAGAAGTTTTTGAATTACTAGTTCAAGACAAAACAACGAAAGATATCGCAAATGAATTATTCATAAGCGAAAAAACAGTTCGTAACCACATTTCGAACGCGATGCAGAAGCTGGGAGTAAAGGGGCGTTCTCAAGCAGTTGTAGAGCTCCTTCGTATGGGAGAACTTGAACTTTAAGTATTACCGGCTACACTTTACACAAGTAATGTAGCCGGTTACTTATTTAGAGGAGTTCAAAAAGTCAGCCGAAAATGACACGTCGAATTTCTGCGTTGGCTTGCTTTTTCGTTCCTCACGTATTAACTGCATATGTTTCGTTCCTCAAAGCTGCGCCGCCTTGAAATTCTTGATCCTTTTCAACCTCATCTTGAACACATTATTTAGTAAACAACTACATATTTCAAAATACTTGAACTTGCTTTTTGCGCGAAAAAAGTAGAAAATAAGAATAATATAGTTTTTTCCCTGAAATGAAAAAAGGTTCTTACGGATGACACAATTCACTAACTGCGACACGAAACAAAAAACAGTTAGATTTTTAACTAAAACTTTACTAGGAGAGGATGTAATGACAGTTCAAGAGAGCAATGAAACAAAAGACTACCAAATAATCGCTGATACCGAAAAATCTCTTCGTTTTATTTCCGGTTTACTCAAACAAAAAGGTCGTGAAATCTTAAGTAACTTCACAATTACAACACCACAATTTATTGCCCTTCAGTGGTTGCTTGAACATGGAGATATGACAATTGGTGAATTATCAAATAAAATGTACTTAGCATGCAGCACAACAACCGATCTTGTTGATCGAATGGAAAAGAATAATCTTGTCATGCGTGTAAAAGACCCGAAAGATCGACGTGTTGTTCGAATTCATTTACTTGAAGAAGGAGGACGCATCATCGAGGAAGTTATTAAAAAAAGACAAGATTATTTACACGAAATCATGGCAAACTTCTCTAGCGAAGAAGTGGTCCAACTAGAAAAAAGTCTAAAGAAATTACATCAAGAAATGCGAGTAGAATGAGGCGAAACGTTTGAAAAGACCAATCGGAGTTATTGATTCCGGGGTGGGCGGTTTAACCGTTGCTCGGGAAATAATTAGACAATTACCAAATGAAGAAATCATTTATTTAGGTGATAACGCAAGATGTCCGTACGGGCCAAGACCGAAAGAAGAAGTTCGTCAGTTTACATGGGAGCTGACGAACTATTTATTGTCACATGATATAAAAATGCTTGTGATAGCATGCAATACGGCAACCGCCCTTGTATTGGACGAAATCCAAGCTGAGCTTTCCATCCCGGTAATCGGCGTAGTCTACCCTGGGGCAAGGACTGCTCTGAAGGTGACTGAAAATAACTATGTTGGTGTTATCGGGACTGTCAACACAATCGAAAGTGGAGCATATGAAGATGCACTAAAATCAATCAACAATCAAATCAATGTCGAAAGTCTCGCATGCCCCCGATTTGTTCCGATTGTCGAAGCAGGGGAGTTTGTTGGCCACAAGGCTGAACAAATTGTAGCAGAATCATTGGAGGTTTTAAGAAGCAAAGAAATCGACACCTTGATTCTTGGTTGCACCCATTATCCACTTCTTCGTGACACCATCCAAGCCTATCTTGGAGATCGAATTAAGCTCATCGATTCCGGCGCCGAAACCGCCCGTGAAGTCAGTACCGTATTGTTCTATAGTGGATTATTAAACAAAAAGACGAGAAAAAAGAATCATCTGTTCCTTACAACTGGTGAAAAAGAAATCTTCCAAGAAATCGCCACCACCTGGTTTGAACAACCAGTGTATAATGTGAAGTCAGTAAAGCTGTAAAAAGCAGAAAGTCCCCGAGGTGGGGCTTTTTTGTTTGGTCTATGAAAAAATGCTGTGACCAAGGCTTACGGTACATGCTCGAAAGAAAAAAAGGTGAGTGTGTACCGCAAGAAAGGTTTAGTGGTACACGCTCG
>NZ_JBALOP010000007.1:57957-58081 GCF_036962685.1 Bacillus sp. JJ1566
TTAGCGGTACACGCTTGGCGGAAAAAAGGGTAATCTGTGTACCGCAAGAAAGGTTTAGTGATACATGCTTGAAAGAAAAAAAGGTGATCGTGTACCGCAAGAAGAGTTTAGTGGTACATGCTCG
>NZ_JBALOP010000007.1:58245-131225 GCF_036962685.1 Bacillus sp. JJ1566
TTAGCGGTACACGCTTGGCAGAAAAAAGGGTAATCTGTGTACCGCAAGAAAAGCCTATTGGTACATGCTCGAAGGAAAACAGGAAAAATATGTACCGCAAGAATGAGATATACAGATATCTTCAGAACCGAAAGAAAAAGCATACTGCAACTATGTAGAAACCCCAGAATCACTCTTTAAACTCATAATATGAATATTTTCCCAATGGAACATAATTGTAGTTGTTTGCAAGAACCTTTCTGATTGTTCTTTTATCCTTAACAGTATTGCACCAATCAAAAATAGTCTTCGTTGTAATTCTCATATCAGGAAAAAGGAGTTTTAATTCTTTTACGCTCCTTAATACTGCTATCTCCATTTCTTCAACACTACCGCATTTTTTGTATATCAACTTATGTTGATTCCCACTTACCATAAACCCACTCCAACACACTGAACACAAAATCCCTTTTTCCAGTTTATCAAAACGATATGTAGGCAGTAATGAAAAAGGAGACTTCTTAATATGTAGTGACAGGAGCTTTTTTGCCAATATATGATGTTTCTCCACTAAATGAGAAGATTGTGTATTTAAATTATTTATAAATCGTGTAAGTTGAGATGGAAAAATAATCGGCAGGTTGGGTGAAGCTTGATAGAGGTAAAATTCTGGATTTATAAAGACGAGGTGACCTTCAACTGTGAGGTTGGATCCAAGCTGATGGAGCAATTGTCTAAAGAGAGATTGACTTCGTGAAAGCTGCAGCAAGGGGTTTTTGATCTCTTTTCCTGAGGATAAACTTTGCCAACGATCCCCATTGATTACATAATCTCCTTCAAAGTTTTTTACCTCAAAAATGTGAATTTTGTTATGGGAGGTAAGGGTTGAATCAATTTGGTAATGAGTGTTGTTTGTTTCTAGATATAAATCATTGATGACAAGGCAATTAAGAGGGAGATCCCTTTCCAAACGTTGATCAAACATTGTTTCACCAATATATCCTTTTTCGAGAGTAATGATTTTATTCTCGATTTTCTCGGAAACTTCCTTTCGTCCTCTGAGGAATCTTAATAATTCTAATTCAGGTGGTTCGGTACGAGCTTTAATGATCAAAAGCAACACTTCCTTTCTTAGTTTCACAATTATTTTAAATCTTCTATTCTATTTTTACAATCGATTCCCTTCTAAAACTGAAACATTTTGTCCATTTTTTTCACTAAAAAGCGGTCTAATTTGAAAATAGGGCTCGTATACATAGTAGTACAAACTGCCTTAGGAGGGAAAAGAATGCGTAAAATAACTAAATCTGCAATAGCTGCCACAGTGGTTACGTCAACAGTGTTACTTTCAGGATGTGGTTTATTTGGTGGGAAGGAAGAAGCAAAACAAATGGATCCACCACAAAATGAAGCGGTTGATGAAACAGTAGCAAAAGGGGAAAACCCAGCTAATGAAGCAACTGATCAGGAAGAAGCGGCTACTGAAACAGTAAAACGTGACCTATATCTGATTGATGAGAATGGACTTGTTGTCCCATACACTGTTGATTTACCAAAGGAGGATGCGGCAGCAAGACAAGTTCTTGAGTATTTAGTAGCGGGTGGACCGTTAAATGAAATTTTACCAGACGGATTCAGAGCGGTTATTCCACAGGATACGGTTGTGGATGTGAACTTGAAGGATGGAACTATTACGGCTGACTTCTCGAAGGAATTTGGAACCTATAATCCAGAGGACGAAGCGAAAATTTTACAAGCCATTACGTATACATTAACCCAATTCGATAATGTGAATAACGTTGTAATCAGTGTGAATGGTTATGTATTAGATGAAATGCCTGTTGATGGTACTCCAATTCCAGCAGACTTAAGTAGAGCTGATGGGATTAATATTGATAACAGTGGTGTTGTCGACATTACAAACAGTCGTCCTGTGACTCTCTATTTCTTTGTGCAAAATGAAGAAGGCGAATACTATGTTCCAGTGACGAAGCGTATAGAAAATACTGGAGATGACAATGTTAGTGCAGTGGTGAACGCGCTTATCAATGGACCGGACATGGGTTCAAATTTAATTAGCGACATTCATCAAGATGTAAAACTTTTAGGGGCAAAAATGGAAGATGGAAAAGTAACACTTGACTTCAATGAAGCGATTTTTGGAAGTTTCGAAGAGAACATGATTTCAAAGCATGTAATAAACTCGTTGGTATTATCCTTAACTGAGCAACCTGAAGTGAAAAGTGTCGCGATAACAGTTAATGGTAAAGAAGATGTTGTTACTGAGGATGGAAAATCTTTAACTGAACCAGTAACTCGTCCTGCAAACGTGAATACAGGTAGTTTCTAAAAAATTTGGATGTGGACATCGTTCACATCCTTTTCTTTTGCAGGACGATAGAAAAGCAAAATTTTGCTATACTATATAAAGAATGGTTGGGCTAGTGGAGTCCACCTTTAGTGGAAGACAGGGGGTTTGTTTTTTGAGAATTGACGGACGATTACATAATCAATTACGACCGATTCAGCTTGAAATGAACTATATAAAACATCCAGAAGGATCTGTTTTAATTAAGGTTGGTGATACGAAAGTCATTTGTAATGCAAGCATTGAAGACAGGGTACCACCGTTTATGAGAGGGTCTGGCAAAGGATGGATCACAGCGGAATATTCAATGCTTCCAAGGGCTACTGAACAAAGAAATATCCGCGAATCGAGTAAAGGGAAAATTTCAGGGAGAACGATGGAAATTCAGCGTCTAATTGGACGTGCACTTAGATCTGTTGTAAATCTCGAACTGCTTGGTGAAAAAACGATTTGGATTGATTGTGATGTCATCCAAGCTGACGGAGGTACAAGAACTGCATCAATAACTGGCGCTTTTGTCGCAATGGTTCTTGCTGTACATAAAATCTATCACAATAAAAAAATGAATTCATTTCCAATTACAGATTTTCTAGCTGCCATTTCGGTAGGAATCGACCCTGAAAAAGGGGAAATTCTTGATTTGAATTACATAGAAGATTCAACTGCAAATGTGGATATGAATGTTGTAATGACAGGTTCAGGTAAATTTGTAGAACTCCAAGGAACGGGTGAAGAATCTACTTTTTCGCGTAAACAATTACAAACCCTATTGGAACTAGCCGAAACAGGAATTAATGAATTGATTCACGTTCAGAAAGATGCATTAGGTGATTTAGCAAACTTAATTGGAAAGAAGGACTTGTAAGTGAAGGAAATCATGATTGCTACCAAAAATAGCGGGAAGGTCAAAGAATTTAAAGACTTATTTGCGAGACAAGGTATAGAGGTGAAGTCCTTACTCGATTATCCAAACATTGAGGATGTTGAGGAGACTGGTGTAACATTTGCTGAAAATGCACAAATAAAAGCTGACTCAATTGCTAAAAAACTACACATACCTGTTATTGCAGATGATTCCGGTCTTGCAATCGACTATCTTGATGGCAGACCTGGCGTTTATTCGGCAAGGTATGCAGGTGAACATAAAAATGATCTTGATAATCTAAATAAAGTTTTGGATGAGCTTAAAGGGGTTCCGAATGAAAAAAGGACAGCCAGATTCCATTGTGCACTAGCGTTAGCTATTCCAGGTGAAGAAACCGAAATCGTTGAGGGAACTTGTGAAGGAATTATAAAAGAGGAACCTGTAGGGGAAAATGGATTCGGCTATGACCCAATTTTCTTTGTGCCTGACAAAGGCAAAACAATGGCTGAGTTGTCAAAAGACGAGAAAAATCAAATCAGTCATCGGGGGAATGCGCTAAAAAAGCTGGACAAGCTTCTAAAAGATCGCAAGGAGTTTCAAAGATGAAGGTTCTAATTATAAGTGACAGCCATGGGTTAACAAAGGAATTACTCGACATAAAGGAACGCCATAAAAATGATGTGGAATTTATGCTCCATCTTGGGGATTCTGAGCTTTCTTCACAATCTGAGGAAATGAGTGGATTTTCAGCGGTGCGAGGAAACTGTGATTTTGACTCGAACTTTCCTAATGATATGAATATACTCTTAAATGGGGTAAAAGTTTATCTAACACATGGTCATTTGTACAATGTGAAGATGACATTAATGAATCTTAAATATCGTGCACAAGAAGCAGGTGCATCAATTGCATGTTTTGGACATTCACATATTGCTGGTGCTGAAATGATTGATGATATTTTGTTTATCAACCCTGGTAGTATTCGTTTGCCGAGAATGCGTAGTGAAAAAACATATGTTATATTAGAGATTGTTGACAAACAAGCAAATGTTGTTTTTTACGATAGTGATGGTAATGTAATTGAGGAGTTATCAACGAAGCAAAATTTATGATACAATAGCTAAGGGAGTAAAATTTACTCCCTTTAGAAAATTTTTCTTGAAAAAGTGTTGACATCGGATTCCTATCTGGATATAATAAAAAATGTCGCTAATGAGTTAACGACAAAAAAACATAATATGTCCCAGTAGCTCAGCAAAGCGTAAACATCTTGAATTGCATATGTGTAGCTTTGTTCCAACGCATTAGCATCCTTGAATTTTCTAGGAGAGGAAGGAACAGGTTATAGCAAATGAAGTAGTGGCTTACTGAACTACATAATAACTTAATAACAATGTCCCAGTAGCTCAGCAGGATAGAGCAACGGCCTTCAAGAATAGGAGCCTCTATAGGGAAACAATAACTTATAGAGTGGACGACACTATATCGGTGAAGCCTTAACAGTGTTAAGCTGATGGTAATACCGAGGAAACTTACGTCTTTTCAAAGACCAAGGAGATTTGAATGATCAAGCAATTGATGGTAGAAACTCCAAAGAATAATCAGTAATGGTTATCGTGAGGTTCCGTAGAGACTACACGTGTCGCACCTGAAATGGTGAAGATATAGTCCAGACTACAAACAACAAAAGTTGGTGGCGAAAGTCATAGTGGTAAGCTAAGCCGTCGGTCGGGAGTTCGAATCTCTCCTGGGACGCCATATTACATAAACAAAGAATCATACCATTATAGCCTCTTATGTCGAAATGTTAAAGAATCAATTAACAATTTCGCTTTAAGAGGTTTTTTGTTTGGAATTTAATATTAATGTATGATATTCTAATTTAGAGATAAGAATATACGTTCGGGATAGCGTTAGAATTTACAATCTCCATTGGGGTGATTATATGGAACACCATACTAAACAAAAAGGAGATTTAGGAGTTTTAAAGGCACAAGTCGATTTGCACCAAAAGGGATATATGATTTTAATACCTCATACAGAACATGCTGCTTTTGATTTGGTAATTTATAAAAATCAAGAATTTAAGAGAGTACAGGTTAAGTATAGAGAATTGAATCGGAATGGTGTGTTGGAAGTGAGGTTTCGCTCTTCTTATTGTAATAGTAAGGGAGTTGTTACTAAAGAAACCAATAAACAAGAAATTGATGTTTATTGTATTTATTGCCCTAACACAGACGAATGTTATTATTTTGATCCCCAAAAAGGTAATAAATCCTTAACCTTGAGAGTTGATACTCCAAAGAATCAACAGGTTCAGAATGTACATCTCGCTAATGATTATCGTGACCTTCCATGAGAAACTACATATGTTGTATTGCCATATTACATAATCAATCACAAACACTTCTTTTCATAAAATGAATCGAAGTGTTTTTTATTTTTCCTCATTAATCTCACAGATCCTTCAATAAATAAATTTACCCCAAACCTCACTCAACACCTATCTTTCGTTCACAAATTTTTCGAGAAATTTTTTCAATTCTAAAAACCGCATCATTTCAAAGTTGTAAGCGCGTACAGTTAGTTTGGTAAATCAAAATAATCTAACAATTCACTAAAATGGTGTTGACTCTTATAAAAAATGAGAGTAATATAGGCTCTAATATAAAATATTTTCACAAATAAATGAAAATTTAATAAGTGAATTGAAAACATGAGAAGGTCCTAACATTAGTACTCCATCATCGTTAAGAAGATGGGAGTTCATGGATTTGGATTATTTTTTGTACCTTAGTTTTCAATAGTGTAAAGCGTTTAAGTTTTTAGGTATTAAAGTCACATTGACCGCATAAAACTTTTAAAGATGTAGAGTGAAAATTTTAAATATTCATAAACGTTGAAGAGGATAAGTAATCTTACGTTACGATATCAACAGAGAGCCGGTAATGGTGGAAGCCGGTGTTATCCCGTTAGATGAACTCACCTCAGAGTGTTAGCTTGAAATTCTTTAGTAGGGCTAACCGGGTGTTTGGTTACAGCTCACCCGTTATCAAAATGAACAACAAATGTTGTTCCTCAAGGCGATCTTTTAGATCGCGAACAAGGGTGGTACCGTGGAAAGTGATAAATGCCTTTCCGCCCCTTCGACCAAGAAATTGGTCTAGTGGGTGGAATGGCATTTTATTTTTTTATTAAACAAAGGAAGGGATGTAAGGAAAAATGAGCGTAAATGCAAAAGTGGAAGAACAAACCGAAGCTTCTACGAAAATGAATGGTTCCCAAATGCTAATCGAAGCATTAAAAAGGGAAAACGTAGAAGTTATTTTTGGATATCCTGGCGGTGCGGTACTTAATATTTATGATAGTTTATATGATTCAGGTATTTTTCATGTCTTAACTAGACATGAACAAGGTGGAATACATGCAGCTGAAGGGTATGCGAGAATTTCAGGGAAACCAGGTGTCGTTATTGCTACCTCTGGACCGGGGGCTACAAACATAGTCACTGGATTAGCAGATGCAATGATTGATTCAATTCCACTTGTTGTATTTACAGGTCAGGTTGCTTCAACAGTAATTGGTTCTGATGCTTTCCAAGAAGCGGATGTACTTGGAATAACAATGCCAATCACAAAGCATAGTTACCAGGTTAGGGATGTTAAAGACCTGCCAAAGATTATTAAAGAAGCATTTTATATCGCTACTTCTGGAAGACCAGGACCTGTATTAATTGATATCCCAAAAGATATGACATCAAAAGAAGCAGAATTTGATTATGACCAAGAAATTCAGTTACCAGGTTATCAGCCAACAATTCAACCGAACCATTTACAAATTCGTAAACTAGTTGAAGCGGTTAGCCAAGCGAAAAAGCCTGTTATTCTTGCAGGTGCAGGGGTAATATTTGCAAAAGCAGCAAAAGAGTTAAAAGAATATGTTGAACAACAAAAGATCCCTTTAGCACATACACTTTTAGGCTTAGGCGGATTCCCTGCAGATCATCCATTGTTTCTCGGAATGGCCGGAATGCACGGAACATATACAGCGAACATGGCTTTACACGAATGTGACCTACTCATCAGTATTGGGGCTAGATTCGATGACCGAGTTACTGGAAATCTAAAACATTTTGCTCCAAACGCAACAGTCGCACATATCGATATTGACCCTGCAGAAATCGGGAAAAACGTACCTACAAAAATTCCTGTTGTAGGGGATGCAAAAGAAGTTCTGAAAAGCTTAATTCACCAAAACGGTAAGCCTGGAGACTCACAAGTATGGAGAGAAAAACTAGCTGGATGGAAGGCTGAGTATCCACTTGTTTATAAACCTTCAGAGGATGAACTAAAGCCACAAAAATTAGTTGAACTAATTTATAAATATACAAAAGGCGAAGCGATTGTTACGACTGACGTCGGTCAGCACCAAATGTGGGCCGCTCAGTACTATCATTTCACAAAGCCAAATCGATGGGTAACCTCAGGTGGGTTAGGGACAATGGGCTTCGGCTTACCATCAAGTATTGGAGCGCAGTTAGCTGAAAAATCATCAACGGTTGTGGCTATTCTAGGAGATGGTGGATTTCAGATGACTTCACAAGAGCTATCAGTTATCCAAGAACTAAATCTTCCAATTAAAATTATTATTGTTAACAATAAAGCTTTAGGAATGGTAAGACAATGGCAACAACTCTTCTATAATGAAAGATACTCACATTCTTTAATTCCTAATCAGCCAGATTTTATGAAACTAGCTGATGCATATGGAATTAAGGGATTGAAAGCTTCTAATGAACAAGAAGCAGAGCAAGTGATGAAAGAAGCGCTTGAATATGAGGGACCAGTTCTTATGGACTTTAGTGTGACGCCTTTCGAAAATGTTTACCCAATGGTTGCAGCTGGAAAGGGTCATCACGAAATGGTAGGTGTAAAGCTGTGAAAAGAATCATTACATTACTAGTAAATAACCGTGCAGGTGTCCTAAATCGAATCACTGGCCTCTTAACAAAACGTAATTACAATATTGAAAGTATTACAGTGGGTCATTCCGAAACTGAGGGGCTCTCGCGGATGACATTTGTGATTCATGTAGATGAGGAGACCGTAGTTGAACAAATTACAAAACAATTAAACAAGCAAATCGATGTTATTAAGGTCATGGATATTACAAATCAAGCCATTGTGGCAAGAGAGTTAGCTCTCATTAAGGTAGCATCCAGTCCATCAAATAGAAATGAGATTTATAGCTTAATAGATCCTTTCCGGGCATCTATTATTGATGTAAGTAAGGAAAGCCTAGTTATTCAAGTAACAGGCGAATCAGAAAAGATAGAAGCTTTAATTGACCTCTTAAAGCCATATGGCATCAAAGAAGTTGCCCGTACGGGCACAACAGCTTTCACTAGAGGTAACCAAAAAATAGCTTCAAATTCAAAGAATTTTTCTATCGTTTAAATACGAGTTCAAAAGGAGGATGAAGAGGACCGAGAATTTCTAGGCGGTGCAGTTTTGAGGAGCGGAGCGTATGCAGTTAATACGTGAGCACCGGAAAAACAAGCCAACGAAGAAATTCGATGCGTCATATTCATCGGACTTTTTGAACATCAACTTTAAGGGTTTTAATCACATTACTATATATTATTTAATTCTAATAAGGGAGAGATTTTAAAATGACAAAGGTATATTATAACGGAGATGTTAATGAATTTGCTTTAGAAAATAAGAAGGTTGCTATTATTGGTTATGGTTCACAAGGGCATGCACATGCACAAAACTTGCGTGAGAGTGGCGTTGATGTAATTGTTGGTCTTCGTCAAGGAAAGTCTTTTGAACAAGCGAAAAATGATGGTCTTCCAGTATATTCAGTTCGCGAAGCTGCTGAGCAAGCAGACGTTGTAATGGTTTTACTTCCAGATGAAAATCAACCAAAGGTTTATAAGGAAGAAATTGAACCAGGATTAAAGCCAGGAAATTCATTAGTATTTGCACATGGATTTAACATTCACTTTAGCCAAATCGTACCTCCTAGCTTTGTAGATGTATTCCTAGTAGCACCAAAAGGTCCAGGACATCTTGTACGTCGTACATTTAGTGAAGGTGCAGGAGTTCCAGCACTAATTGCGATTGAGCAGGACGTAACTGGAAATGCAAAAGAAATTGCACTTGCATATGCAAAAGGTATTGGAGCAGCTAGAGCGGGTGTTCTAGAAACTACATTTAAAGAAGAAACTGAAACAGATCTATTCGGTGAACAAGCAGTTTTATGTGGCGGTACTACTGCATTAGTTAAAGCAGGATTCGAAACATTAGTAGAAGCTGGATACCAACCAGAAGTTGCATACTTTGAGTGTTTACATGAATTAAAACTTATCGTTGATTTAATGTACGAAGAAGGTTTAGCTGGAATGAGATATTCAATCTCTGACACAGCTCAGTGGGGAGATTTCGTAACTGGACCACGTATCGTAAATGACAGTGTGAAAGCAGAAATGAAAGAAGTATTAAAAGATATTCAAACAGGTAAATTTGCTAAAGGCTGGATCCTTGAGAACCAAGCAAACCGTCCAGAATTCAATGCAATTAATAAAATTGAAGCTGAACATCAAATTGAAGTTGTAGGTAAGAAGCTTCGTGCAATGATGCCGTTTGTTAAGCAAAGACAAGCGAAAGAAGTGGTGGGTGCCCGTGCGGAAAATTAATGTTTTTGACACTACATTAAGAGATGGAGAACAGTCTGCTGGAGTTAACTTAAACCTACACGAAAAACTTGAAATTGCAAAGCAGCTGGAACGACTCAATGTGGATGTTATGGAGGCCGGATTCCCAGCTGCCTCTGAAGGTGATTTTCAGTCAGTTAAACAAATTGCTGAAACCATCAAAAATGTTTCTGTAACGGGTTTAGCTAGAGCAGTAAAAAGTGATATCGATGCTGCTTGGGGAGCATTAAAGGGTGGAGCGGAACCTCGTCTCCACACCTTTATCGCTACATCCCCAATTCATATGAAATATAAGCTTAAACAGACACCTGAGCAAGTTATTCAATCAGCAGTAGAAAGTGTCAAATATGCATCAAAATTCTTCCCAATCATCCAATGGTCAGCAGAGGATGCCAGCCGAAGTGATTTAGACTTCTTAGCGAAAATCATAAAAGAAGTAATTGATGCAGGAGCAAATGTGATTAATCTACCAGATACAGTTGGTTATGGTGCTCCCGAAGAGTATGGAAAAATGTTTACTTATTTACTAAATAACGTGCCGAATATTGATAAGGTCATCCTTTCAACTCACTGTCACGATGATCTTGGAATGGCTGTTTCCAACTCATTATCAGCCGTAGAGCATGGCGCTTTACAGGTAGAAGGAACGATTAATGGAATTGGTGAAAGAGCAGGTAATGCTTCACTTGAAGAAGTTGCAGTTGCTTTGCATATTCGTCAAGATTTCTACCAAGCAAATACACGATTAAAGCTGGATGAAATCAAGCGTACAAGTGATTTAGTTAGCAAATTAACTGGTATGATTGTTCCTCCAAACAAAGCTGTAATCGGAAAAAATGCTTTTGCACATGAATCAGGTATTCACCAAGATGGTGTGTTAAAGGAAAAAACGACGTATGAAATTATTACACCGGAATTAGTTGGGGTTAAATCTAATTCAATGGTACTTGGGAAGCATTCTGGTCGACACGCATTCCGCAATCGTATTTTTGAATTAGGATATTCATTAGATGACGCAGAAGTTAACCGCGTATTTAAGCTATTTAAAGATTTAGCAGATAAAAAGAAAGAAATCACTGACGATGATTTAGTGACATTATTAGTTGATGAAAAGGTAGCAAATGTAGAGGATATGTATCAATTGACTTCAATGCAAGTACAATACGGTACAAACCAAATCCCTACTGCAACCATTACTTTAACAGATCGCGATGGCAACCAAATTCAAGAGGCTGCAACAGGATCAGGAAGTGTTGAAGCACTTTATAACACTCTTGAGCGATGCTTCGGTATTTCTATAACTCTAGATGATTACCGAATCCAATCTGTGGGCGCAGGACGAGATGCACTTGCTGAAGTTTTTGTTAAAGTAAGACACAACAATGCAGACAGCAGTGGTAGAGGCTCTGCACAAGATGTGTTAGAAGCCTCCGCTAGAGCGTACGTAAATGCAGTAAATAGATTGCTAGCCGTGGAAAAGAATAAGAAATTACTTGAAAAAGTTGGAGTATAAGAATTATCTACTATTTTCAGTGTGCAACGAAATAAAGAGGAGGAGTCAGAATGAAGAAAAGTATTGCCGTACTTCAAGGTGATGGCGTAGGTAAAGAAGTAACTAAAGGGGCAATCGAAGTGTTGAAGGCTATTGCCGAACAATACAATCACGAGTTTACATTTCAACACGCTTTAATAGGTGGTGTAGCTATAGACACTGAAGGCACTCCTCTTCCTGCGGAAACACTGGAAGTATGTAAACAAAGTGATGCGGTATTACTAGGGGCAGTTGGAGGACCGAAATGGGATACAAATCCTCCACATTTACGCCCTGAAAAAGGATTATTACAAATTCGAAAAGCATTGAATTTATACGCCAATGTAAGACCAGTAACTTGTTTTAATAGTTTGCTAGATGCATCTCCGCTTAAACAAGAAGTCATCGAAAATGCCGATTTCGTCATTGTAAGAGAGCTTACTGGTGGTCTTTACTTCGGAAAGCCAAGTGGAAGAACAATCGAGGATGGCGAGGAAGCAGCTGTTGACACTCTATCCTATAAGCGTTCTGAAATGAAGCGTATCATTGAGAAAGCATTTGAAATGGCGATTTCAAGAAAGAAGAAAGTAACTTCTGTGGATAAAGCAAATGTATTAGAATCTAGCAGAATGTGGCGTGAGGTTGCTGAAGAAGTGGCTGTATCTTATCCAGATGTAACATTAGAGCATATGCTTGTGGATAATGCTGCGATGCAACTTATCCGAAATCCAAGACAATTTGATGTCATTGTAACTGAAAATATGTTTGGAGATATTTTAAGTGATGAAGCATCAATGCTAACAGGATCACTCGGAATGCTTCCTTCAGCAAGTTTATCTACTGATGGACCAAGTTTATACGAACCAATTCACGGCTCTGCACCGGATATTGCTGGTAAGGATATTGCGAATCCAATCGCAACGATTTTATCGGCAGCAATGCTTTTACGTTTATCATTAGGATTAGAGGAAGAAGCAAAAGCAGTGGAAAAAGCGGTAGATGATGTATTAGCATCCGGGTACCGAACTGCAGATATTGCGGATTCACAACAAAGAGCTATTTCAACAACTGAAATGGTAGAAAAAGTTAAAGAGGCCTTAGTTGAAGATGGGGCGATTTCTAATATAATGTCTGCTTATGCATAAAAATTCTTTTGAAAATCGCATAGCATGACTCACTAGATAGCTCGGTTTAATACCGAGCTTGTCTTTTCAAAAAAGTGAAAAAGGAGGATGGAGATACTAATGGCACCGAAAACAATTATTGAAAAAATATGGGATCAGCACGTTATCAATCATGAAGAGGGGAAACCAAGTCTACTTTATATTGACCTACATCTTGTCCATGAAGTAACTTCTCCGCAAGCTTTTGAAGGATTACGTTTGAAAAATAGAAAAGTTAGAAGACCTGATTTAACGTTTGCAACAATGGACCATAATGTTCCTACAACAAGTGATCGCTTCCAAACAAAGGATGAAATAGCGGCGAAACAAATGAATGCATTGGAAAGAAACTGTAAGGAATTTAATGTTCCATTAGCCGACCTTTACAGCCCTGATCAAGGGATTGTTCACGTAATTGGACCTGAGCTTGGATTAACACAACCAGGAAAAACAATTGTATGTGGAGATAGTCATACATCTACTCATGGTGCATTTGGTGCTTTAGCGTTTGGGATTGGGACAAGTGAGGTTGAACATGTTCTCGCTACCCAAACATTATGGCAACAAAAGCCTAAAACCATGCAAGTAAATGTAGTTGGAACTCTATCACCTGGTGTTTATGCAAAGGATGTCATTTTATCGATTATCCGCAAATTTGGAATTGATTTTGGAACAGGACATGTCGTTGAATATACTGGTGAAGCGATTCGAAGTATGTCAATGGAAGAAAGAATGACTATTTGTAATATGTCCATAGAAGGTGGAGCAAAGGCTGGTTTAATCAGCCCAGATGAAACAACATTCTCTTACTTAAAAGGAAGAAAACATAGCCCATCTGGAGTTGAATTTGATGAGGCTGTCGAAAGATGGAAGCAACTTGCAACTGATGAAGGTGCAGTTTTCGATACTGTACTAGAGATTCATGCTGAAGAAATTTTACCAACTGTTACATGGGGGACAAACCCATCTATGAGTGTAACAATCGATGATACAGTTCCATTCCCTGAGGATTTCAAAAAAGAAGTGGACAGAAAATCTGCAGAGCGTGCCTATGAATATATGGATCTTGCTCCAGGTACTCCAATTAACGAGATTGACATTCAGCATGTATTTATTGGTTCTTGTACAAACTCACGAATTGGTGATTTACGTGAAGCGGCAGATATTATTCGTGGACAAAAAGTATCACCTAAAGTACGTGCTTTAGTCGTTCCAGGCTCACAACAAGTTAAACTACAAGCAGAACAAGAAGGTCTTGCAGATGTATTCCGTGAAGCAGGCTTTGAATGGCGCGATGCTGGATGTAGCATGTGCCTAAGCATGAACCCTGACGTAGTACCTGCTGGTGAAAGATGTGCTTCCACATCTAATCGTAACTTTGAAGGTCGACAAGGTAAAGGAGCTCGTACACACTTGGTGAGTCCAGCAATGGCAGCTGCTGCAGCGATTTATGGGAAATTCGTAGATGTACGTAAAATCCGGAAAGTAGCAGCAGGAGAGGAGGCAT
The DNA here is from genome assembly GCF_036962685.1 of Bacillus sp. JJ1566. Taxonomy (NCBI): domain Bacteria; kingdom Bacillati; phylum Bacillota; class Bacilli; order Caryophanales; family Bacillaceae; genus Bacillus; species Bacillus sp. JJ1566. The sequence continues at coordinate 72,377 of NZ_JBALOP010000007.1, forward strand.
AATAATGGAACCATTTATTACACATACAGGAAAAGTTGCCGGAATGGATCGAAGCAATGTCGATACAGACCAAATTATTCCAAAGCAATTTTTAAAGAGTATTGAAAGAACTGGGTTTGGAAAATATGCCTTTTTCGATTGGCGATTTGAGGCTGATGGAAGCCCAAATCCAAATTTTGAATTAAACCGTAAGGAAAATGAAGGTGCATCCATCCTTGTTGTGAATGAAAACTTTGGATGTGGTTCTTCACGTGAGCATGCGCCATGGGCTTTACAAGACTATGGATTTAAGGCAATTCTAGCTCCTTCTTTTGCAGATATTTTCTATAATAATTGTCTGAAGAACGGAATGCTACCAATCGTTTTAGAAAAAAGTATAATTGAGTATCTTTTAAAGGAAGCAAATGATGCTAATTTTGAATGCACTGTTTCTTTAGAGGAACAAACAATTATTGATTCAAAAGGTTTCAAAACAAAATTCTCAATTGATTCCCATTGGAAGGAAATGTTGATCAATGGTTGGGATGAGATTGATAAAACACTAGCCTATGAGCAACAAATTAAAGAACACGAACTGAAAACTGCGAACTAGAATTGTAGACAAAGTCATTTCGGCTTTGTCTACAATTTTTTTCAACCAAAGAAACATCCTATTGTTTTCTCTTTTTTACATTGGTACACTTATTACTCAAGTAGAAAAATGAATTTGGGGTTGGAAAAACTCTATGGATAAACAGCCAAAAGGTAAGAAACAGGAAAAAATTATTCCTTTTCCTAAGCTCAAAGAAAGATTGATGGAAAAAGGACTTGAAGCTTTAACAAATAAAAAATTTAATGAGGCGCTTAGCTTATTGAAACAGGCCAAGGAGCTTGAAAAAGGTAACCATGAAATAGAGCTAGGAATTGTTATTTGTCTCTTTGAATTAGGGGAATTGGAGCAAGCAAAAGAGAATTGCTTAATTATGTTAAAAGAAGATGTCGGCGATTATTTTCACGTGCTGCAAATTTATGTGACAATCCTTATCCAACTCGGAGAATATGATGAAGTCAAAACTACGATTCAGGCAGTGCTTGATGAGGATGCCATACCTCCTGAATACGTGGATAATCTATCTCAATTACTTGAACTAAGTAAACGAATGCTTGTTACGGATGGGGCGGAAAAAGAAGCTGAATTCTCGAATGAGGAAGTAAGGGATCAGCTTCAACACATCTTATATAATGAAGGAATGATTGGAAACCAAATTGCCGTTATTCAGTCCTTGAAGGAACTAAATATACGAAAATACCTTGATCTTCTTGTTCCGTTTTTAACTATACCTGAGAAACATCCAGTTGTGAAAACAATCATAATCCAGCTCCTTGTTACAAATCAGGTGAATGAGGAGATAGAGGTGGAGAAATTTGGAGAGACAACAAAGGTGAACCCAGCAAAGCTTGTTGACCCATCGATGTCTCCTTTTACAAATAAGGTTCTATCTATTTTAGATGAGCAATTGCAAAATGAAAATCCTACCCTTTATGAAACAGCAAAAGAAATTTGGCTTCAGCATCTTTTTGTTCTCTATCCTTTCACATTGGAGGATGAGAAACCTGCCATGTATGCAGCAGCTCTACATTTACATAGCGCTGAATTACATGGAATGGAAATAGAGAATCAGAAAATAGAGCAAATCTATGGAGTAAGTTTGTTTGAACTAAAACACACCTTGGATAAGCTAGAAAAAGTAGAACGTTTTTCTAATATTGAATAAAATAATAGAAATCAACATTTTATAATATAGCTTAGTTGGGTAAACTTTCTAACAACATAATCATTTTCTATAGGTTGAAAGGTGATTATTCTATGTTATAATATAATGGTTGTAAAATGCTAGTTTACCGACATATGGTAATAGTTATCAAATTTACATATCGGAAAAAATAGTTAGTAAATAGATAGTTGGAGGGAAAGAATTATGTCTGCAAAGTGGGAAAAATTAGAAGGAAACCAAGGTGTCTTAACTATAGAGGTTGACGCTGAAACATTTAACAAAGGACTTGATGATGCATTTAAAAAGGTAGTTAAACAAGTTAACGTACCTGGATTCCGTAAAGGTAAAATGCCTCGTGGAATGTTCGAAAAGCGTTTTGGAGTTGAATCATTGTACCAAGATGCATTAGATATTATTCTTCCAGATGCATACGAAAGTGCAATTCAAGAAACTGGAATTGAGCCAGTTGATCGTCCAGAAGTTGACGTTGAGCAAATTGAAAGAGGTAAAAACCTTATTTTCACTGCAAAAGTAACTGTTAAGCCGGAAGTTAAACTTGGCGACTACAAAGGTCTAGAAGTTGAAAAACTTGATGATACTGTTACTGATGAAGAAGTTAATGCAGAAATCAAGCAATTACAAGAGCGCAATGCAGAACTTGTTGTTAAAGAAGAAGGCACTGTAGAAGACGGAGATACTGTTGTACTTGATTTCGAAGGCTTCGTTGATGGAGAAGCATTCGAAGGTGGAAAAGCTGAAAACTATTCATTAGAAATTGGTTCAGGCTCATTCATCCCAGGCTTCGAAGAACAATTAGTTGGTATTGCTGCTGGAGCTGAAAAAGATGTAGAAGTTACATTCCCTGAAGAGTACCATGCTGAAAATCTAGCAGGTAAGCCAGCAACATTTAAAGTAAAAGTTCACGAAATCAAAGGAAAAGAACTTCCTGAATTAGATGATGAGTTTGCAAAAGATGTAGACGATGAAGTTGAAACATTAGAAGAACTAAAAGCTAAAACAAGAACTCGTTTAGAAGAAACTAAAAAACGTGAAGCTGAAAATGGCCTTAAAGATACATTAATCGAAAAAGCATCTGAAAATGCAGAAATTGATATTCCAGAAGCTATGATTAATACTGAACTAGACCGCATGCTTCGTGAATTCGAACAACGTTTACAAATGCAAGGTATGAATCTTGACCTATACTTCCAATTCTCAGGTCAAGATGAAAATGCATTACGTGATCAAATGAAAGAAGATGCTGGCAAACGTGTTCGTGTTAACTTAACACTAGAAGCAATTGCTAAAGCTGAAAACATCGAGGTTTCTGAGGAAGAAATTAATACAGAGCTTGAAAGCATGTCTACTATGTACGGAGTATCTGTTGATGAGCTTAAGCAAATGCTTGGTGGCTTAGATGGAGTAAGTGAAGATTTAAAAATTAGAAAAGCAATCGATTTTCTTGTAGAAAATAGCAAAAGTGTTGCATAATATTAAATAAGGGAATATCAAGGCGCGATATGATCGTGCCTTGTTTTATACCCAAAACATGGAAGTAGTACATATGTAGTAGTTTTATTCTAACGAATCTGGGAACACTTAAAAGGAGGGCGAAGTTTACACGTTTCACTGGCGTTTTCCAATCAAACATACTTACATAATAAGATGAGTTTAATTATTACCATACTGAAGAAGAAATATGGTACAATGTGCAATACATAACTAATTAGAAATTTCGAACTGATGGTATGGGGCCTAAGTTCAAACAAGACAGCCTAGGTAAATAGAAATTTGGCTTATTGTAGAGAGAAGAAACAAATAAGGGGTGACATAATGTTTAAATTTAACGATGAAAAAGGGCAACTTAAGTGTTCTTTTTGTGGTAAAACGCAAGATCAGGTACGTAAACTAGTTGCAGGACCTGGCGTTTATATATGTGATGAATGCATCGAGCTTTGTACTGAAATCGTTGAAGAGGAATTAGGTACAGAAGAAGAAGTTGAATTTAAAGACGTACCAAAACCAAAAGAAATAAGAGAAATTCTAGATGAATATGTAATTGGTCAAGACTCAGCAAAGAAATCCTTAGCTGTTGCTGTGTATAACCACTATAAGCGTATCAATTCAAACAGCAAAATTGATGATGTTGAATTGTCTAAGAGTAACATTTGTATGATTGGACCTACTGGTAGTGGTAAAACATTACTTGCTCAAACACTAGCTCGTATTTTAAATGTGCCATTTGCAATAGCTGATGCAACCTCTTTAACAGAAGCTGGTTATGTTGGAGAAGATGTAGAAAATATTCTTCTAAAGTTAATCCAAGCTGCTGACTATGACGTGGAGAAAGCTGAAAAAGGCATTATTTATATCGATGAAATCGATAAAGTAGCACGTAAATCGGAAAATCCATCGATCACAAGAGATGTTTCCGGTGAAGGTGTACAGCAAGCACTCTTAAAAATTCTTGAAGGAACTGTGGCAAGTGTGCCTCCACAAGGTGGAAGAAAGCATCCACATCAAGAATTTATTCAAATTGACACGACAAACATCTTGTTTATTGTTGGTGGAGCATTTGATGGAATTGAACAGATTATAAAACGTCGTCTCGGTAAAAAAGTAATTGGATTTGGTTCAAATATTGTGGAAGAAGAATTAGACCAAAAATCACTACTTTCTAGATCATTACCTGAGGATTTATTAAAGTTTGGATTAATTCCTGAATTTATTGGTCGTCTACCAGTCATTGCGAGCCTTCAGCCACTTGATGAGGAAGCATTAGTTGAAATTTTAACGAAGCCTAAAAATGCCCTAGTGAAGCAATATCAGAAAATGCTTGAGTTAGATGAAGTTGAGTTAGAATTCGAAGAGGATGCCCTTATAGAAATTGCGAAAAAAGCCATTGAACGGAAAACGGGAGCACGTGGATTACGCTCCATTATAGAAGGAATCATGCTTGATGTGATGTTCGATCTTCCATCAAGAGATGATATAAAAAAATGTATCATTACAGCGGAAACAGTTTCTAAAAATACATCACCAAAGCTCCTTTTGGATGATGGAACGATTGTTGAAAATACTGAAATCTCCGCATAACACGAAAATCCCGAGGCAATGATATGCCTCGGGATTTTTTTATTGAGATTTACGTAATTCATTCATACGACTAGTCCAGTCGCTTACTTTCTGAATTATTTCTTGGCGTTCAGCCTCTGCTTTTTCGCTGTTTTCGGTACTCAATTCATTTTTTAGTTTGCCACTAAGGTTCCATTTTGCATCCACAGCTTTTATTAATTCATCATATATTTCAGGTGTAATCATTTTTTCAGAACGCATAATATGCATAGCAGAAATGAATCTACTTCTTTCATTAGTTGCCGCATAGTAAAAATTACTTGCTAATTTTTCTCTATCTCTCATGGCATCATTCATTTGACCCCAATGCTTAAGAAGGGAATTGGATTTACTCATTATTTCTTGAAAAGAAGGTACCCATTTCTTTGTAATAGAATTATCAAGTTCTTCAATTGTATTAGCAGAAATGTACTCCCCATTTCCAGCACTTGCAACTTCTTTAAGTTGATTTTCACTCTCTGCATCTACATCGAATCCAATTATATTAACGGATTGATTAGCTTGTTGATCAGCGAATGCTTTTGCGGCTGCAACAGGATCTCCATCACAAGTTTCGATACCATCACTAATGATGTATAAAGTCACATTATTAGACGAGTTTTCAGTTTTTTTATGTACAAAATCTATTGCACCTGCAAGCGGTGTCCATCCCCTTGCCTGAACCGTATTTACTGCTTCTGAAAACGTTTCTGGGTTGAATTTTTGAAGGGGGTATACATCTTCTATTTTTGAACAAGAAAGCTGTTTATCTTTTTCCTGATTCGAACCAGCATGTCCATAGACAACCAGTGAAATATCCTTTTCATTTCCGATTGTTGAAGCAAAACGACTTGCTGCCCTCTTTGCGATGGTCATTTTTTGCATTCCCTGAACTTTTCCATACATACTTCCACTTGCATCAAGTAAAATATAGACTTCACTTGGAGCCTGAGTTTTCTTTTCTAGTCCACTTTGCATCTCTTCTGGTTCAGGCAAATAAGGTTCATACCAAGTAATACCGAAATCTTTAACTTCTGAAATTGAACGATTAAATGCATTGCTGCCAAGATAGTAATGCAGGGCTTTTAGAATTTCTGTTGGATCATTTGTTTCCGAAGTAAATGCTGCGAGTTTATTCGTTAAATCTTCCTCATAATTTCCAAGTCCAAAGTCTCCCCATATTTGCTTAGTTTCTTCCTCAAATAGAATATCTGTTGTGAAAATCCCTGCTTGTTGGCTTTGAAAACCTTCTATAGAGTCGGGGATGGAAATTCTCCTAATTTCTTCGATTTCCTTTTCATCAATTCTATTTTCAGAGTCCTTTACTTCCACCTGAGCGATTGTTTCAGTATCTTTGTCTGTCACGGTTTCAGAATCGTTTTTATGAATCTCCTGCTCTTGTGAAGAATCTTGTGGCTTCATCTCTTTTTCTGAACAGCCACCGATAATAAGAAAAGATGCAGTAATAGCTAAAAGTATCCATTTTTTATTCATTTTTTCACTCCCTTTTATACACAATTTATATCTTACAGGTAATCCGATTTTTTTAAATAGTTCAAAATTACTAGATAAAATTGTATTATTTGTATGAAATTGGTTTTGCTTATCGGTTAATACCTATTTTTAGTTCAGAAATATAATGAAATGTCGATTCAAAAATCCGTCAAAAATGGTTTATTCCACCTTTACTCAGGAGATAATAGAAATAGCGAGTTTATCTTTCGAGCAGGAGGAATAATATGAGTTGGACAGGTATTGTTTTATTCGTACAGCTATTCTTTGGAGTAATTATCGGGCTTTATTTTTGGAATCTCCTTAAAAACCAGCGAACTCAAAAGGTTTCTATAGATAAAGAGTCTAGAAAAGAAATGGAACAACTTCGGAAAATGAGATCTATTTCCTTAACAGAACCTCTAGCTGAGCGAGTACGACCAACTAGTTTTTCAGATATCGTTGGCCAAGAAGACGGGATTAAGTCATTAAAGGCCGCATTATGTGGACCAAATCCGCAGCATGTCATCATTTATGGACCACCTGGAGTTGGGAAAACAGCAGCAGCTCGACTAGTGATGGAGGAAGCAAAAAAAAATGCAAAGTCTCCTTTTAAGCAATCAGCTGTTTTTGTGGAATTAGATGCAACAACTGCAAGATTTGATGAACGTGGAATTGCTGATCCTTTAATTGGCTCTGTTCATGACCCGATTTATCAAGGTGCAGGGGCAATGGGGCAAGCTGGTATTCCACAACCAAAGCCTGGTGCTGTAACACATGCTCATGGTGGTGTATTATTCATCGATGAAATTGGAGAGCTACACCCGATTCAAATGAATAAAATGCTTAAAGTGTTAGAGGATCGCAAAGTATTTCTTGAAAGTGCCTATTACAGCGAGGAAAATACGCAAATCCCTACACATATACATGATATTTTTAAAAATGGATTACCTGCTGATTTTCGGATGATTGGTGCAACAACGAGAACGCCAAGTGAACTTCCACCCGCCATTCGTTCACGTTGTCTTGAGGTTTTTTTCCGTGAATTGGATCAGGATGAATTAGCAGTTGTAACAAGAAAGGCGCTTGAAAAAGTGAGTATGAAAGCAACTGAGAAAGGAATAGCTACACTTGCATCCTATTCACGCAATGGGCGTGAAGTTGTCAACATGGTTCAAATCGCAGCGGGTATTGCAATTTCAGAGGATCGTGATTTTATAAAGGATGAAGATATTGAATGGGTGCTTCATTCAAGCCAGTTAACTCCACGTTACGATAAAAAGATTTATCCAAACGCAAGAGTAGGTCTTGTAAACGGCTTAGCAGTATATGGACCGAATACAGGGGCTTTGTTAGAAATTGAGGTAACCGTCATTCCTGCCAAAGATAAAGGAACAATTAACATAACGGGTATTGTGGAAGAAGAAAGCATTGGGGACCGTGGAAAATCAATTCGAAGAAAAAGTATGGCGAAGGGCTCGATTGAAAATGTGATTACGGTACTTCGTTCAATGGGCGTGCCAGCACATGATTATGATATTCATGTTAATTTTCCCGGTGGAATTCCAATTGACGGACCATCTGCTGGAATTGCAATGGCCACTGGCATTTACTCGGCAATTCACAAGTTCCCAGTAGACCATAGGGTTGCAATGACAGGAGAAATCAGTATTCATGGGAATGTGAAACCAATTGGTGGAGTCGTTCCGAAAATAAAGGCGGCAAAACAAGCTGGAGCAAACAAAGTCATCGTTCCAGAAGAGAATATGCAATCCATTTTAAAGGAAATTGAAGGAATTGAAATTATTCCGGTTACAAACCTTGAACAGGTTTTTGAAATCGCAATTGAAACACCAGAACGCGGGAAGCAGTCTAAACAATCAATCATTCCCGCCTCCACAAGCTTTTCAAAGACAGAATCAGTTTGACCACTTGTCAGTTTAAAATAGAAAGACTTCGACATACTAAAAAGGAGCGTCGAGGTCTTTTTTATTTCTGTTATTTAAAAAGAAAATCCACTTAAATAGACACTAGCTTTCAAATAAGATAAAATTTACATTTAAGAACTATATTCAATTTTGAGGTGTTGACAATGACAAGAAAAAAAGAAATCATTGTTCCTCTTTTACCACTTCGCGGATTGCTTGTCTATCCCACAATGGTTTTGCATTTAGATGTTGGCCGGGACAAATCGGTGCAAGCATTGGAAAAAGCTATGGTAGAAGACCATATCATTTTTTTAACTACCCAAAAAGATGTCGCAATTGACGATCCTACAAAGGATGATATTTATAACATAGGAACATTAACGCAAGTAAAACAAATGCTTAAGCTTCCAAACGGGACAATACGTGTTTTAGTGGAAGGACTAAAGAGAGCGGAAATCCAAGATATCTATGACAATGATAGCTATTATTCAGTGAAAGTTAAAACATTTGAAGAAGACGAGACCAAAGATGTTGAAGCAGAAGCACTCATGCGTATGATGCTTGAGTATTTCGAACAATACATAAAGCTTTCTAAGAAAATTTCTACTGAAACATACACTTCTGTCACAGATATTGAAGAACCAGGAAGAATGGCAGATATCATTGCCTCTCATATTCCTCTTAAACTTCAAGAAAAACAGGATATTCTTGAAACGATTGATGTTCGTGAGAGAATGAATAAAGTGATTACCATCATAAATAATGAAAAAGAAGTTTTAAGTCTCGAAAAGAAAATTGGGCAACGTGTCAAGCGTTCGATGGAAAGAACCCAAAAAGAATACTATCTTCGTGAACAAATGAAGGCCATTCAGAAGGAATTAGGAGATAAAGAGGGTAAAACAGGTGAGGTATCTACGCTTAAAGAAAAAATTGAAGCAGCAGGTATGCCTGACCATGTAAAGGAAGTTGCCTTAAAGGAACTAGACCGCTATGAAAAGATTCCACAAACATCTGCAGAAAGTGCAGTAATTCGTAATTATATTGAGTGGCTTTTAGTGTTGCCATGGACAAAAGCAACGGAAGATCGTCTAGATATTCATCGTGCAGAAGAAATACTTGAGAAAGACCATTATGGACTTGATAAGGTCAAAGAAAGAGTCCTTGAATACTTAGCAGTGCAACAGTTAACAAATTCCTTGAAGGGACCTATTTTGTGCTTGGCTGGACCTCCAGGAGTCGGAAAAACATCTTTAGCTAAATCAGTGGCAAAATCTCTTGGACGAAATTTCGTACGAATTTCGCTCGGAGGTGTTCGTGATGAATCTGAAATTAGGGGACATCGTCGGACATATGTCGGAGCAATGCCTGGTCGAATTATTCAAGGAATGAAAAAGGCAGGTACAATCAATCCAGTCTTTTTATTAGATGAAATTGATAAAATGTCGAGTGATTTTAGAGGAGATCCATCAGCAGCGATGTTAGAGGTATTGGACCCAGAACAAAATTTCAATTTCAGTGATCATTTTATTGAAGAACCTTATGATTTATCCAAGGTTATGTTTATTGCAACTGCTAATAATTTGGCTACAATCCCTGGACCGCTTCGTGACCGCATGGAAATTATCACAATCGCTGGGTATACAGAGCTTGAAAAAGTTCATATTGCCAAAGATCATTTATTGCCAAAACAGCTTAAAGAGCATGGGTTAACAAAAGGAAAATTGCAAATACGTGAAGATGCCCTGTTAAACATTATTCGCTATTATACAAGGGAGGCAGGGGTTCGCGGACTTGAACGTCAAATTGCGAAAGTCTGTCGTAAAGTAGCTAAAATTATTGTGTCCGGTGAAAAGAAACGTGTGATCATCACAGATAAGACTGTTGTAGAATTTTTGGGCAAGCAGGTATTTCGCTATGGTCAAGCAGAAATTGAGGATCAAGTTGGTGTAGCTACTGGCCTTGCTTATACAGTATTTGGTGGAGATACACTTTCAATTGAAGTTTCCTTAGCACCAGGTAAAGGAAAGCTTGTCCTTACTGGTAAGCTAGGTGATGTTATGAAGGAATCCGCTCAAGCAGCATTTAGCTATATTCGATCTAAAGCTGAAGAATTAAAAATTGATCCTGATTTTAATGAGAAGAATGATATCCATATTCACGTGCCAGAAGGTGCTGTTCCTAAAGACGGTCCTTCAGCGGGGATTACGATTGCAACTGCTCTAATATCCGCTTTAACTGGAAGAGCTGTTCGTAAGGAAGTAGGAATGACAGGTGAGATTACGTTAAGAGGTCGCGTTCTTCCAATTGGTGGTTTGAAGGAGAAATCACTAAGTGCCCATCGCGCTGGGTTAACAAAAATCCTATTTCCAAAGGAAAACGAAAAGGATCTTGAAGATATCCCTGAAAGTGTAAAGGAAGATGTGGAATTTGTTCCGGTTTCACATCTAGATGAAGTCCTAAAACATGCGTTAATCGAGGAGAAAAAATGAAAGTAACAAGTGCAGATATAGTTATAAGTGCAGTTAGACCGGAACAATATCCTGAAGGGGATTTACCTGAATTTGCAATGGCAGGTCGTTCGAATGTTGGAAAATCATCGTTTATTAATAAAATGCTTAATCGTAAAGCATTGGCTCGTACATCATCAAAGCCTGGTAAAACGCAAACCTTAAACTTTTTCTTGATTAATGAATTATTGTATTTTGTGGATGTTCCAGGCTATGGGTATGCTAAGGTATCTAAAAAAGAAAGAGAAGCATGGGGGAAAATGATTGAAACGTATTTAACAACGCGTGAACCACTTAAAGCGGTTGTTCTCATTGTTGATTTACGTCACCCACCAACAAATGACGATGTCTTAATGTATGATTTTGCGAAGCATTATGAGATACCTGTTGTTGTGATTGCGACAAAAGCAGATAAAATTCCAAAAGGAAAATGGGATAAACATTTGAAGGTAGTTCGCGAAACGCTGGAGCTTGAGCCAGGTGATCATCTCATCAAATTTTCATCAGAAACGGGTCTAGGAAAAGATGAAGCTTGGACCGTCTTACAATCTTATATGAACAAAGGAAACAGCTAAAGCGTTCGCTTTAGTTGTTTTTTTTTTTTGAACAAAAACAGGGCTCAGCGAAACTTGTAGAAACAAAGGGATTCAAGGGTGATTTTACCGATTTGGTTATATGCAAGGGTTTGGACTAATAAAGATATAAGGAATGCTAGGTATTCTCTACTAGGAGAATTTTAGTTAAAAAAGGGGGAGAACGATGGTGAAAAAGAAATTGACATCTTTTTTAATTTTACTTTTGGTTGTCGGCATTTTGAGTGCGTGTGGGGGTGAAAAGTCATCTTCAAATGGGATGAATTTAGTTGAAGACGGAAAGTTTACGTTTGCTTCATCCGGTGAATACAATCCATTTAGCGTTACAGATGGAAGCGGGGTTATGACTGGCTTTGATATTGATGTGGCAGAAGCAATTGCTAAGGAGTTGGGCTTGGAACCTGATCAAAAACGATTTAAATTTAACAGTATTGTAGAGGGTGTGAAGACTGGCAGATTTGATGCTGCAGTTGCAAGTCACACAATAACAGATGAGCGTGCTGAGCATGTTAACTTCTCAACACCTTATTATTATTCAGGACCACAAATATTTGTAAGACCGGATACCGATGTTCAAAGCTTGGAAGATCTTAAAGATTTGGAAATTGCCGTTTCAAAGGGTTCTACATATGCAAAAACGGCAGAAGAGGTAACCAAGAAAGTTGTTCAATATGACAGTGATGTCACTGCATTAGAAGCATTAGCGATTGGAAAACATGATGCGGTTATTACAGACTTCTTAACGGGAAAAGAAGCGATTGGGAACGGGGTAGAAATTGAAGGTAAAGATATTCTTGGTTTGAGTGAGCAAGCAATTGCAGTTGCGAAGGATAATGATGAATTATTGAAAAAAATCAATGAAGCTCTAGAAAAGCTTAGAGAAGATGGAACACTGAAGAAAATAAGCGAAAAATACTTCAAAGAAGATATAACGACAAATCCAGAAGAGTAAATAACAACATCGAAACGAATGTGTTTTTCCTACGCATTCGTTTCTTTTTCTAAAGGAGTTGAGTGAAATTGCCTGAGCTTAGTCATATTATCAAGCAGTTGATTGAATCCTATCCTGTGTTTCTAAAAGGGATGCTTATAACATTACAAGTAACGATTGTTGCTGTTATAATCGCGGTTTTTATCGGATTGCTTTTTTCATTCTTTAAAATTTCAGGGAAACGCATCTTAATTAAAATAGCAGATTTATATATATATTTAGTCAGAGGGACCCCATTAGTTGTTCAAATTTTTGTCTTTTATTTTGGTTTATCAGCCTTAGACATATCGATGTTTTGGTCCGTAACGTTAGGGCTGGCCTTCCATAATGGGGCCTATATCGCGGAAATTTTTCGGGGAGCTATTCAGTCTATTGATAGCGGTCAAATGGAGGCCGGACAGTCTTTGGGAATGAGTAAGATTTTAACAATGCGAAGAATCATCCTTCCCCAAGCATTTCGAAGAGCATTACCACCGCTTGGAAATCAATTTATTATCGCATTAAAAGATTCCTCATTAGCCGCATTTATCGGGTTAAACGAGCTCTTCAATGTTTCTACAACATTAGGCTCTAATAACTTTGACTATATGACATATTTGCTAATAGTAGCAATCTATTATTTAATTCTTGTGCTTCTATTTACTATACTCGTTGGAATGCTTGAGAAAAAATTGGCTGCTAGTGACAAATAGGGAAGGTGAAATGGAATGGAGAAGAAAGATGTAATAAGGGTTGTAAATTTAAATAAATCGTTCGGTGACTTACATGTGTTAAAAGATATAAACATGATTGTAAAAGAAAGTGAAGTAGTTTGTTTGATAGGAGCAAGTGGTTCTGGTAAAAGTACATTATTACGCTGTTTAAACTTTTTAGAAATGAAAGAGCGCGGAGAAATCATCATTAAAGATGAAAAAATAGAGCCTCATAGCCATAATTTAAATGAAATTCGGCAAAGAGTTGGGATGGTATTTCAGCATTTTAATCTCTTTCCACATATGACAGTTCTTGATAATGTCATTGAAGCCCCTACACATGTAAAAAAGATCCAAAAACAAGAAGCTGCCCAACAGGCAAAGGAGCTTCTTGGTAAAGTTGGATTAGCTGATAAAATAAACGTGTATCCGTCTAAATTATCAGGTGGACAAAAACAACGTGTTGCCATTGCTAGAGCATTGGCAATGAAACCGGAAATCATGTTATTTGATGAACCAACATCAGCCCTTGATCCAGAATTAGTTGGAGAGGTGCTTAATACAATGAAGCAATTAGCAAAAGAAGGAATGACAATGGTTGTTGTTACCCATGAAATGGGGTTTGCAAGAGAGGTTGCAGACCGAGTCATATACATGCATGATGGAAAAATAGTAGAGGAAGGACATCCAAAGGACATTTTTGAAAATCCAAAAGAACAACGAACGAAGGATTTTTTAAACTCAATACTTTAAGGAAAGCAGGTATCCCAAAGTAACTGACTTTGGGATAATTTTTTGTAAATAAATACCCACAAAATTTGCTTTTCGTGGGTATTTGCGGTTTTGGTATAATTTACTTTTTCTTAATGAATAATAAATAAAAGCCGATTCCAACAAGCAGAAGTGGCCAATAGTCCAAAATGAATGAAAAACCGCCTTCTAAAAAGCCTAACCAGCTCATAAATAGACCATAATTTAGAAATAAAAGCGAAGCAATTAACAGAACGACACTATGGACTAGTCCATTTTTCGTCTTAAAATATGTTATTAGCATTCCTAAGCCAACAATGAACAATAAAGTTCCTGGCTGTTTAGGCCAAAATCCTAATTTGTTGATTCCATGAAAATGGAACCCAAAGCCAACTAGAATGATACCTGGTAAGATACTACCTGGATTGTTCTGGGCATAGGCTTGCACAAGAAAAGCAATCCCGACAATGATGACGAGTGTTTGCCACGAATAGAAGTTAGCAAATACTGGAATACCCAATTGTTGAAGCAAAAGATAGATACCCATCCCAACAAGGATAATACCAGAAAAGAGATTGTTCTTTTTCATATAGTCCCCCGTGCTATTTACTTGATTTGACAATGTTTTTTTGTTAATGTAACGATTGAAGTCTAGACAACTAATTCCTAATAGAAAAAGAAAAAATTAGGAGCAAATATAGCTTTATTTTTATTATAAATTCTATTTTTATCTTAGCATAGGTTGTCAAAAACTGTTCACACATTTTTCGACAATCGTTCACATCATACATGGTATAATAGTAATAGTTTTGTGGGCGAAATTATCCATTTCATTATAAAAAGGTTGGGGTGAAAATTATGCATACAATTATGGTCGGACTTAATTATAAAACAGCCCCTGTTGAAATACGTGAAAAATTAACCTTTGATTCGGATAGCATTGTACAAGCAATGAAGGAATTAAAAGGGAAAAAAAGTATTCTAGAAAATATTATTGTTTCAACATGTAACAGGACAGAAATATATGCTGTTGTCGACCAACTGCATACAGGACGCTACTATATTAAAGATTTCCTTTCAAAGTGGTTTGGAATTGAAAAAGATGAATTCTCTTCGTACTTGAATATCTTTGAAGATGAAGGAGCCGTAGATCATTTATTTCAAGTTACATGTGGCTTGAATTCGATGGTTGTCGGTGAAACACAAATCCTTGGACAAGTACGTTCAAGTTTTTTATCTGCACAAGAAGAAGGTACATCAGGTACAGTTTTTAATCAACTATTTAAACAATCCATTACATTAGCAAAACGTGCGCATTCTGAAACAGAAATTGGTTCAAATGCTGTTTCAGTTAGCTATGCAGCCGTTGAACTTGCGAAGAAGATTTTCGGTGATCTTTCGAATAAAAAGGTCCTTATTTTAGGTGCTGGAAAAATGGGCGAATTAGCTGCACAAAACTTACACGGTTCAGGTGTGGGAAAAGTAACAGTAATGAATCGTACCTATGAAAAAGCACAAATCCTTGCCGACAAGTTCCAAGGAGAAGCAAAAGCGATTGAGGAGCTTCAATGTGCCTTAGTTGATGCAGACATCATGATTAGTTCTACTGGTGCGAAAGGCTATGTCGTCACGAAAGAAATGATGCAGGATGTTGAACGGATGAGAAAGGGTCGTCCTTTATTTATGGTTGATATTGCTGTACCAAGGGACCTAGATCCAGAACTCGCCGATTTAGAAAGCGTCTTTTTATATGATATCGATGATTTAGAAGGAATCGTTGAAGCTAATCTACAGGAACGTAAAGTGGCAGCCGAAGAAATTAAACTCATGATTGAAAATGAAATCGTTGAATTCAAGAATTGGTTGAACACTCTAGGCGTGGTTCCAGTTATTTCAGCGCTTCGCAATAAAGCATTAGCCATTCAGGCTGAAACAATGGAGAGTATTGAGCGCAAAATGCCTAATCTATCCGAGCGTGAGCGAAAAGTATTGAACAAACATACGAAAAGTATTATTAATCAGCTATTGCGAGACCCTATTTTACAAGCAAAGGAACTTGCCGCACAGCCAAATGCATCTGATTCTTTAGGATTATTTATGAAGATTTTTGATATTGAGGAAGCCGTTGTTTCTGAGTATGGGATGCAAAAGGAAAAGAGTAACTTGAACAGGGTAGCAGCAAATAGTCAGCAGCCTTCTCTACAGTCATAATGAGAGGAAAATCGATATGGTAGAGATGAATGTAACGAGATTACATGAGTTTACTGTAATTCTCTATGCCTTAAGTGTTCTACTTTATTTTATAGACTTTCTTCATAATAACCGGAAGGTAAATAAGTTTGCCTTCTGGTTACTTGCATTTGTATGGGTAATTCAATCGATTTTTCTACTCACACGACTGCTTGATACAGGTAGATTGCCGGTTTTATCCATGGTTGAAGGTCTTTATTTTTATGCATGGGTTTTGATTACGCTCTCTTTAACTCTAAACAAGTTTTTGAGAGTGGATTTCATTGTTTTTTTTACGAATTTATTAGGTTTTTTCATTATGTCTTTACATACATTTGCTCCAGGTCAGCATGGTTCAAGTGCGGTGGAAAGTCAGCTTATTTCAGAGTTACTCATGATTCATATCTCGATGGCGATTCTTTCTTATGGGGCATTTACAATTTCATTCGTTTTTTCGATCCTGTATTTGATTCAATACAATTTGTTAAAACAGAAAAAATGGGGAAAACGACTGCTTCGTCTTGATGATTTATCGAAGCTTGATCATATGTCATATGTATTGAATCTTATTGGGGTGCCCATGCTTTTATTAGCACTCATTTTAGGAGTACTATGGGCCTATATAAAGGTCGAGAATTTTTATTTCTACGACGCAAAGGTGCTAGGATCCTTTTTTGTTTTAGTCATCTATGCTTGGTACCTTTATAAAAGGGTTGTCCAAAAGCTCCAGGGGAAAACAATTGCCTATTGGAATATAGGCGCATTTTTGCTTTTACTTGTTAATTTCTTTTTATTCGGTAGCTTATCGAATTTTCATTTTTGGCATACATAGACAGGAGGAACAAATATGAGAAAAATTATTGTTGGTTCTCGAAGAAGTAAATTGGCAATTACACAAACAAACTGGGTCATCCAGCAGCTAAAAAATCTAGGTGTTCCCTATGAGTTTGAGGTAAAGGAAATCGTTACAAAAGGTGATAAAATCCTTGACGTTACTTTATCTAAGGTTGGTGGAAAAGGTCTTTTCGTAAAGGAAATCGAACAAGCCTTATTTGATAAGGAAATTGATATGGCGGTCCACAGTATGAAGGATATGCCAGCTGTGTTACCAGAAGGACTTGTCATTGGGTGTGTTCCGAAGCGTGAGGACCACCGTGATGTAATCATCTCAAAAGGAGAGGTATCCTTTGAAAAGCTTCCAAGTGGGGCTATTGTCGGAACAAGCAGCTTACGTAGAAGTGCACAGCTCCTTGCAAAAAGAGATGATATCGAAATTAAATGGATTCGTGGAAATATCGATACAAGACTCGCAAAGCTTGAAAATGAAGACTATGATGCAATCGTATTGGCTGCAGCGGGCTTAAAGCGATTAGGATGGTCAGACGATGTTGTATCGGAATTTGTTGATCCAGAGGTGTGTTTACCTGCAGTTGGTCAAGGTGCTCTTGCCATTGAATGCCGTGAAGACGATGCAGAAATATTGCTTGCATTATCAAAATTAAATGATGAATATACTCAGAATACGGTTGCTGCAGAGCGTGCTTTTCTTCATAAAATGGAGGGTGGCTGCCAAATTCCAATTGCAGCTTATGCAACAATGTCAAATGAGAAGGAAATTGCGTTAACTGCATTGGTTGGATCCCCTGATGGTAAAACCATATACAAAGAACAAGCTTTTGGAAAAAATCCGATTGAAGTGGGACATCAAGCTGCGAGAAAATTAACAGACCTTGGTGCAAAGGAATTAATTGACCAAGTAAAAGAGGAGCTTAACCAGTAATGGAAGGCGAACAACCTCTTTACGGGAGAACAATCTTAAATACAAGAGGTAAACAGCAGGCCGCTGAATTTTCTAAGAAAATCTTGGCGGCCGGTGGAACACCGATTGAAATTCCATTGCTTACGTTCCAAAAAACCGAAGATTCAACAATTATTGAAGAAACAATAAAGAATTTATCCACATATGAGTGGCTGATTTTTACGAGTAAAAATGGCGTTGATTCTTTTTTCGATTTTTATGGTCAAGTAGTTAATAAAGTAGGTAAGAAAATTCAAATGCCTAAAATAGCTGTTGTTGGTACAAAAACAGAGAAGGCCCTGTTGTCGAAGGGGTATAAACCTGAGTTGGTTCCGGATGAATTTATCGCGGAAGGGTTGTTTGAAAGTTTAAGACCATATGTGCAGCAAGGTGTACGTTTTTTACTAGCTCGAGGGAATTTATCGCGTTCTTATTTAGTCGATGAACTAACAAAGAGCGGCGCTGTGGCTACTGATTTAATTGTTTATGAAACTGTTGGAGATACTCGTGAAAAAGCACGTTTAATCAAGCTTTTAAAAGAAAAACAAATTGATATTATTACTTTCACAAGTCCGTCTACTGTGAAGCAATTTTATAAAATGGTGGAACAAACTGAGTGGGAAGACTGGACAAAACAAGTAATTTTCGCTTGTATTGGACCAGAAACTAAGAAAGCGGCAGAACAATTACATATTCCAATTCATATATGTCCAAAAAATTACACAACAGACCATCTACTCACTGAAATTATCGATTTTTTACAAGCACAAGGAGGAGAATAAGAGATGGAGAAATTACAATTTGCTAGACATCGAAGATTACGCCAATCTGCAAATATGAGAGCCTTAGTACGTGAAACACATCTACATATTGATGATTTAATTTACCCATTATTCATTGTGGAAGGCCAAAACAAAAAAATAGAAGTTTCCTCGATGCCAGGTGTTTATAATATTTCATTAGATCTACTTGAACAAGAGTTGGATGAGATTGTAGCGTTAGGAATTAAATCAGTTCTTCTATTTGGTGTACCCGCTGAGAAGGACGAGCTCGGTACGGGGGCTTATCATAATCACGGGATTGTTCAAGAAGCGACTCGATTAACAAAGGAAAAGCATCCAGAATTAGTTGTCATTGCTGATACTTGTCTTTGTGAATACACATCTCACGGTCATTGTGGAGTAATTGAGAATGGACAAGTCCTTAATGACCCGTCTCTTGAATTATTAGCGAAAACAGCTATTAGTCAGGCAGAAGCAGGTGCTGATATTATTGCTCCATCTAATATGATGGATGGATTTGTGACAGCAATTCGTCACGGCCTAGATGAAGCGGGCTTTGAGCATGTGCCAATAATGTCTTATGCGGTTAAATATTCATCTGCATTTTACGGACCATTCCGCGATGCAGCCCAAAGTGCTCCTTCCTTCGGTGACCGCAAAACTTATCAAATGGATTATGCAAATCGCTTAGAAGCATTACGAGAAGCTGAATCTGATATTGAAGAAGGTGCAGATTTCATAATCGTAAAACCGGCATTGTCCTACCTAGATATCATTCGTGATGTGAAAAATAATTTTAATGCGCCAGTAGTTGCTTATAATGTTAGTGGCGAGTATTCCATGGTTAAAGCCGCTGCCCAAAACGGTTGGATCAATGAAAAAGAAATCGTGATGGAAATGATAACAGGAATGAAACGTGCAGGAGCGGATCTAATCATTACGTATCATTCAAAAGATGTTGCACGTTGGTTAAAGGAAAATTAATTTAGTGCCTGCCCTTCACAATGCATTATCGTGTTGGAGGACAGGCTCCATTATAAGAAAGGGGTTACGAAGATGAGAAGTTATGAAAAATCAAAAGCGGCATTTGCGAAAAGCTTACACCTAATGCCCGGTGGAGTAAATAGCCCAGTTCGTGCTTTTAAATCCGTAAATATGGATCCAATCTTCATGGAGCGTGGAAAAGGGTCTAAAATATATGATATCGATGGAAATGAATACATAGATTACGTACTTTCTTGGGGCCCACTTATTCACGGGCATGCAGATGATCAAGTGGTTGAAGCCTTAAAAAAAGCATCAGAATTAGGAACGAGCTTTGGGGCTCCGACATTATCTGAAAATAAGCTTGCTCAACTGGTAATTGAAAGAGTTCCTTCAATTGAAATCGTTCGTATGGTGAACTCTGGAACAGAAGCAACAATGAGTGCGTTACGTTTAGCTAGAGGTTATACTGGCCGTAATAAAATCTTGAAATTTGAAGGATGTTATCATGGACATGGGGATTCATTATTGATAAAAGCGGGTTCAGGTGTGGCTACACTTGGCTTACCTGATAGCCCAGGAGTACCTGAAGGCATTGCTAAAAACACAATTACGGTACCTTATAATGATTTAGAGGCAGTAAAATATGCCTTTGAACAGTTCGGTGAGGATATTGCTGGTGTGATTGTAGAACCAGTTGCAGGCAATATGGGTGTTGTTCCTCCACAACCAGGATTCCTTGAGGGGCTTCGTGAAGTTACTACTCAATATGGAACATTGTTAATTTTTGATGAGGTTATGACAGGGTTCCGTGTTGATTATAATTGTGCACAAGGCTATTTTGGTGTCACACCTGACATCACTTGTCTTGGTAAAGTAATCGGTGGTGGTCTACCTGTAGGTGCATATGGTGGACGTGCAGACATCATGGAACAAATTGCACCAGCTGGACCAATCTATCAAGCAGGAACACTATCAGGTAACCCATTAGCGATGACTGCAGGCTATGAGACATTATCACAGCTAAAACCAGAAGATTACACAGAATTTCAAAAGAAAGCTGATCGTCTAGAAGAAGGATTTACAAAGGCAGCTGAAAAATATGAAATCCCACATTGCATTAATCGTGCTGGATCAATGATTGGCTTCTTCTTTACAAATGAAAAAGTAATTAACTATGATGTTGCAAAAACATCAAATTTAGAGTGTTTTGCAACGTACTATCGGGAAATGGCAAATGAAGGAGTTTTCCTTCCGCCGTCTCAATTTGAAGGACTTTTCTTATCAACATCCCATTCTGATGAAGATATCGAAAAAACCATTCAAGCTGCTGAAAAAGCATTTTCAAAACTAAAAGGTTAGAAAAACAGGTAAAAGGCTACTAATTGTAGCCTTTTTTTGACGGAAACGAACAAATGAGTAACGCAAGCGGTAGAATCGTGCCCGTTCCTCGAAGAAAACTCCCAAAAGGGTAACGATTCTTTGGCAGACTCAGGTAATCCACTGGGTCTGCCTTTTTATTTTAAGAAATTATCATAAATGCCTAGGATTTATCATAAAAATTGTAATGTCATAGTAAATCTGTGTAGAAGGGGACTGAAAGGAGGAATAGCTGTGTCATCTGAAAACTTACGATTTTCAGTAGAGGAATCAGTCTGGTTTCAAAAGGGACAGGAAGTCCGAGAGCTCATCTCAATATCACTTGACCCGGATATTGTGATTCAAGAGCATGATCAATATGTATCCATTCGCGGTGCATTACAGCTAACAGGTGAATATCGAATAGATGATAACGATGAAGAAGAGGGAGAACGTGACTTTGCCTCGGTTCGACTTGTGAATGAGGTTATCACACGTGAAGATGGAGTTAGTGAATTAAATCATCGTTTCCCCGTCGATATTACCATTCCACAAGATCGCGTTCAAAGCTTAGACGATGTGTATGTTTTGATTGAAACATTTGACTATGAAATTCCAAAACGTGGCTGTTTACAAATCGTTGCTGATTTAGCAATCAGTGGTATTAAAGGCGTTACCCAATCATCAAAGGAGGAAGCTACCCCTGAGGTGAGCAAACAAGAAGAACAAACCACATTTATTGATGAACAACAGCCAGAAGAAGAGCTGGAGCTTGTCAGAAGTAGTTCATTCGAAGAGGAAGAAGTTCAAGCAATTGCTGAAGAAAAACGCGATGGCCAAGAAGCGCTTCAAGTAGCTGCGGAAGAAAAAAGTGAAGTACAAGAAGAGGTAGTGCTGCAAAATACAGAGGAAGTAGTGCTACATAATGAGGTTGAGGAACAGGAAGTTATAGCGGTTAGCGGGCAGCAGGATGATGAAGAAGCTGATGCAGAACTTTTTGTTCCTTTTGAAGTGGAAGCACGGAAAGAGGTCTACCAGGAACAAGAGGAAATAGAGGTTGCCGAAGCGATTGAGGAGGAAGAGGTTCATGCTGTTATCACACCTTCAATTGAAGTAAAAGCAAGGCATGATAATCAATTAACCTTTGGATCTGATAAAGAAAATAAAAAAAGTTCTACTGCAGTACGTGAAAAAGAAGTGGTTCAAGAGCAAAGAGAAGAAACAGAGAAGTCAGAAATACGAAATGAGAATGATTTATTATTAACCAAAATATTTGGCAGAGATGAAGTTGATGACCATTCGACGATGAAAATCTGTATCGTTCAACATGGAGATTCATTAGAAAAGATTTCACAGCGTTATGAGATAAGCGTGCAACAATTAGTACGTGTTAATTCACTAAATACCGATTCCGTCTCTGAAGGACAGCTATTATATATTCCTGTCCAAGCGAATACGTAAAGAAATCGATAGGGTGGGGAGGAAAACCTCGCCCTGTTTTCTTTATCCCGCATTAACTAGCAGTAAGACCCCCACTCCAATTTCTTGGGCAAGCCGAAGATGTATAAGTGGGGGATCAACTGCCAGTAAAAGCCCGATTGGTTCAACTAACATTCAGTGAGGGATAAAGAACCCTCACTGAATGAAGTTTCACTTTATAAAAATTGTCAGGAAAGTGAGTGATTGGCCCAATGAACAAAAACGATGTTAGTAGTATCGGGCCCATCTTAAAGAAGTATAATCTACAGCCCTCATCATTTGAACAGCTCGGTAAAGTTACAAAAATCGTTACAAATAAAGGTATCTATGCTCTAAAATCCATTTCACAAAAAATCAATCCGTCCTTCCCCACCTTCCTTCAACAATTATTTCAACAGGGTTACACAAGAGCAGTACCTATTTACCCAACAGTCGAAGGGAAATACCTTGTTTATCATAATCAAAGGTTTTATTACCTGATGCCGTGGTTGAACAGCAGCGACCCTGAGCATCGTGGAGATCATTACCATGCCTTTTTTAAAGAAGTCGCTAGGATTCATCTAACAACGGCAAGAAAACAACAAATTAACGATGACAGTGAGGTCACAGGACACTATGAAACAATCATTAAAAATTGGGAGGAACGAAACCAGTTTTTTGAAAGATTTGTTGAAGAAGCAGAGTCAAAATGGTATATGTCCCCATTTGAACTCCAGTTCTGTACGTATTTTTATGAAATTAGCCTAGCCTCATCATTTGCAAGAACACAGCTCGATAAATGGCATGAATTATTGGTAGAGAGTAAGTCTTTTCGTACCGCATTAACACTTAATAATTTATCAGAAACACATTTTTTGTATGATGAAAGTGGAAAAGGATATCTTTCGAATTTTGAGAAGGCAGGCTATGCAAATCCAACAAATGATTTAGTGAGTCTCTATTATCGACTATTAAAAACCTATCCGACCCTCTGTACGGATTGTCTAGAGTGGTTTGAATCCTATCGAAGCCGTTTTCCATTACGAGAAGAGGAATTTTATCTCTTTTTAAGTTATTTGACATTTCCAGAACCGATTTATCGGTGTGTGCGAAATTATACCAATCATAAAGAAAAGAAATCTGAACGGGAGCATGTCCAAGTTTTACAAAGGGCTTATTGGCTAACGAAAAATATTGAATTTGTTTCCGTAAAACTTTTAGAGGCAGAACAAAAAAGAAAAGAGCAAGAAGAGGAAGAATCCCATACGGAGTGAGTATGGGATCTTTTATATCATCTCTAAATGAAATGCAACGGCAAGTAAAATTAAAATGGCTAAAAAAAGCACATCAAATGTTGTTGGCAAAAAAATGGTTCGAACAGCTTGAACAATGGTAATGGGGATTATAAATTGGTGACAAACATCACGACATTGTCGCAGCCAGCGGGGATAGGAGTATTTTCGAAAACTTCTTCTTCTCATGCTGATCTCTCCCTTCATGGAATCCTATAACTAAAATATGCTTGGAAAAGCAGAATAGTTCCTTTCAAATCTATATAAAAAATTTGTAACAAAATACATGAAAGAGAATAAAGTATAAAAAACTTGGCTACCCTTATTGACATACCTATTGAATTTCCTGAACAATAGTAGTAAAATTCTTTAAAGAACTTTAAAAAAGTTTTAAACATCTATAATTGATACATACGATGAGAGGGAAGAGTACATCGGATACACCTTCAGAGAGAGAAATCAATTGCTGTGAGATTTCTTAGGAATGTTACGATGGAAGGTCGCCCTTAAGTAGCTTTTATGAAAATTGAGTAGTAAAAGCCGGTGAAAAGCCGTTATCTTTTCTTGAGAGCATAGATATCTTTTTTATCTATGAAAAAAGGTGGTACCGCGAATACACTCCATTCGTCCTTTTATTAGGACGAGTGGAGTTTTTTGTTTATTCAGCTGAAGCTGAATAAATAAGCCTCCGGCGGATGCCTCAGATTTTCAAAGGAAAGTTTTCGAGCGGGCTCGAAAAAATCTGGGTGGCAAATACGCCGAGGCGCATTTGATTGAATTTAAGGAGGTAAACTCATGGAAGGAAATGAAAAGACGTTATCAACAAAGTATGACCCGCAATCCATTGAAGCGGGCCGCTATCAATATTGGTTAGATGGTAAATTTTTTGAAGCAAAAGACGATGCAGAGAAAAAACCATATACAATTGTCATTCCACCGCCGAACGTAACAGGAAAGCTCCACTTAGGGCATGCGTGGGATACAACCTTACAGGATATTCTTACTCGCATAAAAAGAATGCAAGGCTATGATGTTCTATGGCTACCAGGAATGGACCATGCCGGTATCGCGACCCAAGCTAAAGTTGAGGCGAAGCTCCGCGAGGAAGGGAAATCTCGCTATGACTTAGGGCGTGAAAAATTCGTAGAGGAAACATGGAAGTGGAAGGAAGAGTATGCTAGCCACATTCGTGAACAATGGTCTAAGCTAGGACTTGGCTTAGATTACTCAAGAGAAAGATTCACACTTGATGAAGGACTTTCAAAAGCGGTTCGTGAAGTGTTCGTTACCCTATATAAAAAAGATCTTATTTATCGTGGTGAATACATTATTAACTGGGACCCAGCAACAAAAACGGCCCTTTCTGACATCGAAGTAATCTATAAAGATGTTCAAGGTGCATTTTACCATATGCGTTATCCATTAGCGGACGGTTCAGGACATATTGAGATTGCAACAACTCGACCAGAAACAATGCTTGGGGATACTGCTATTGCCGTTCACCCAGAGGATGAGCGCTTCAAACACCTAATCGGTAAAACAGTCGTTCTCCCAATAGTAGGAAGAGAAATTCCGATTGTTGGTGATGATTATGTGGATATGGAATTTGGATCAGGTGCTGTTAAAATCACACCAGCACATGACCCTAATGACTTTGAGGTAGGAAATCGCCACAATCTTCAACGCGTACTAGTTATGAATGAAGATGGAACGATGAATGCGAATGCTGGTAAATATCAAGGGATGGACCGCTTTGAATGCAGAAAGCAAATTGTAAAGGATCTTCAAGAAGAAGGTGTACTTTTCAAAATTGAAGACCACCTTCATTCAGTAGGTCATAGTGAACGAAGTGGAGCAGTTGTTGAACCATACCTATCCACACAATGGTTTGTAAAAATGCAGCCATTAGCCGATGAAGCGATTAAGCTTCAAACTCAGGAAGAAAAAGTACATTTCGTTCCAGAACGATTTGAAAAAACATATCTTCATTGGATGGAAAACATTCGTGACTGGTGTATTTCTCGTCAATTATGGTGGGGCCACAGAATCCCAGCTTGGTACCATAAAGAAACAGGTGAGGTTTATGTTGATCATGAACCACCAGCGGATATCGAAAACTGGGAGCAAGACAAAGATGTATTAGATACATGGTTTAGTTCGGCATTATGGCCATTTTCAACAATGGGCTGGCCAGATAAGGAAGCAGCAGATTTTAAACGCTACTATCCAACAGATGCTCTTGTAACAGGCTACGATATCATTTTCTTCTGGGTTTCCAGAATGATTTTCCAAGGGCTAGAATTTACAGGAAAACGTCCATTTAAAGATGTTCTTATCCACGGTCTAGTTCGTGATGCAGAAGGCCGTAAAATGAGTAAGTCACTTGGAAATGGTGTTGACCCAATGGATGTCATCGCTAAATATGGTGCCGATTCATTACGATACTTCTTATCAACTGGTAGTTCGCCTGGTCAAGACTTACGTTTTAGTATGGAAAAGGTCGAAGCAACCTGGAACTTTGCGAATAAGATCTGGAATGCATCACGTTTTGCATTAATGAATATGGGTGACCTAAAGTTTGAAAACATTGAATTTAACGGTGAAAAATCTGTTGCAGATAAGTGGATTTTAACTCGCCTAAACGAAACGATCGAGTCTGTAACAAAGCTTGCTGATAAATATGAATTCGGTGAAGTAGGCAGAGTATTATATAACTTCATTTGGGACGACTTCTGTGATTGGTATATTGAAATGGCGAAGCTTCCTCTATACGGTGAAGATGAGCAAGCAAAGAATACAACAAGATCAATTCTTGCTTATGTACTAGACAACACAATGAGACTGCTTCATCCATTCATGCCGTTTATTACCGAGGAAATATGGCAGAACTTGCCACATAATGGCGAATCCATTACTGTTGCAAAATGGCCAGAGGTAAATCCGGAAATTTCAGATGCCCAAGCAGCCGGGGAAATGCGATTATTAGTTGATATTATTCGCTCTGTTCGTAATATCCGTGCAGAAGTGAATACACCAATGAGCAAGCAAATCAAACTTCACATTAAGGCTAAAGATGAAACAGTATTATCCCAATTAGAAAAGAATCGTTCTTACTTAGAGAGATTCTGTAATCCAAGCGAGCTTGTGATTGCAACAGAAATTACTTCACCTGATAAGGCAATGACTTCTGTTGTAACTGGTGCAGAATTATTCCTACCACTTGAGGGACTCATCAACATTGATGAAGAAATTAAGCGACTAGAAAAAGAACTAGATAAGCTTGATAAAGAGGTTGAACGCGTTCAAAAGAAACTTGGTAATGAAGGTTTCGTAAAGAAAGCACCTCAAAAAGTAATCGATGAAGAACGAGCAAAAGAAAATGATTACCTTGAAAAACGCGAAACCGTTCGTGAACGAATCGCAGAATTAAGAGGCTAAATGAATAAAAGGCGAATCTATTATAGATTCGTCTTTCCTTCATTATAAAATCTGTGGAGGAACCAATATGATACATACATACGAAGATGCATTGTCATGGATTCACGGGAGATTAAGACTTGGAATGAAACCAGGGCTTGCAAGAATGGAATGGATGATGGAAAGACTAAATCATCCTGAAGAAAAAATGAGGGCAATTCACGTAGCAGGAACAAACGGGAAAGGATCCACTGTTAGCTACATACGAAACATTTTACAAGAAGCAGGTTATAAAATTGGAACCTTCACTTCTCCTTATATTGAGACCTTTAATGAACGAATCAGTGTGAACGGAAAACCAATTTCAAATGATGAAATTGTCCACCTTTTACAGGTAATAAAACCATTAGCAGAAGAGCTGGAAGAAACAGAGCTTGGTGGTCCTACCGAATTTGAAGTAATCACTGCAATGGCCCTTTATTATTTCGGGGAAATGTCCGATATTGACTTTGTGATTATGGAGGTTGGATTAGGAGGAAGACTTGATTCGACCAATGTCATAAATCCACTTGTGTCTATCATCACGAGTATTGGTTTTGATCACATGAATATTCTTGGAGACACCATTGGTGAAATTGCGGGAGAAAAGGCTGGAATTATCAAACACAAAGTACCTATTATTACAGCGGTTGAGCAGCAGGAAGCAATAGAAGTGATAAGCAACAAGGCGAAAGAACAAAATAGTCCATTTTATCAATTGGGTCAAGATTTCTTTATCCTTGATCATCAATCAAAAGATGGAGAAGTTTTTACTATAAAAGCTCAAAATAAAGCCTTTCAAAATCTACAGATCTCAATGAAAGGTGCTCATCAGGTGAGAAACGCAAGCTTAGCTATAATGGCGGTTCACATATTACAAAACAATGGTGCTATACAACTAAAAGATAATGAGCTTGCGACAGGTTTGAAGAAAACAAAATGGATTGCCAGGTTTGAAGAGATTTCAAAGGAGCCACTTGTCATTCTAGACGGTGCCCATAATCCAGAAGGAATTAACAGCCTTATCAAGACGTTAGAGGTTCACTTGAAGGGGAAAGATATCCATATTATTTTTAGTGCATTAAGCGACAAAAAATTAGACACGATGATAGGCAAACTTGAAAAGGTTGCCAAAACATTAACATTTACAAGCTTTGATTACCCAAGAGCTGCAAGTACAGAGGAACTTTATGAAAATTCATCTGCTGGTGAATTTATAAACACTGTGAATAATTGGCAGAAAGCAGTGAAAGATGGTTTTGAAAATGTATCATCAGAAGAAAATGCAGCTTTAGTTATAACGGGGTCACTATATTTTATCTCAGAGGTTAGGGGTTTTCTACTATCTAAATAACTGAATAGTGCCAAGGTCATTGTGAAATAGATAAGAAAAGACTTTCTTATCTATTTTTTCGTGAAACGACATAATATGACGTGGATTTATGTTTTTTTCTTTTAATTATTATTCATTCACCATATAATGGTGCTAAAGAACTAATCGAGAAGGGAGAATGGAGATGAAGATAAGGAATCAAAGCGGTAACAGCTTAATTGAAGTTCTTGCCTCCATTGTCATTCTGTCTCTTATCATTGTTTCAATCGTCCCAATGTTCATCCAATCGTCTAAAGCCAACAATATTTCTAAAAATATGACGGAATCCACTTATCTTGCTGAGACCGAGATGGAAGAAATTATTTATTTAAATTCGAATTCCTCTTCTCCGTCTTTAATTGAACTATCTAATGAAATTCGCAATAAAGGCTACATCAGTGATTCTTCATGTACAAACTGTTATGGAAAGACGAAGGATGGCCATTATATCCTTGTACAAGTTAAAGATATTTCAACTGATCTCGGAAAAGTTGTTTTAAAAATATATAAAGATACAAGCAAAGAACTACTCGAATCTCAAATGGAGATGATTGTATCTTGGAAAAAATAGCGGGTGATCAGCATGAAAAAATGTGAGAAGGGTGTAACATTAATAGAGCTTCTAGCTGCCATTTCACTACTTTCAATTATTTTGCTGCTTGCGAGTTCTGTTCACCTATTTGGACAAAAACAGATGAATTCTCAAACGATTGAAGTGCAAACCCAATCCCAAGAAAGACTCGCTGCAAATCTAATTACAAAAGAAATAAGAAAAGCAAAGACGGTAGAGGTCAATAATCCCAATGAGTTAACCATAAATGGAACTGATGTATACAAACTTGATGGAACAATAATCGAAAAAAATAATAAAGAGCTTATTACTAATATAGATGCGTTTAATGTTTCAAAGAATGGAAATCAAGTGATTTTAAAAATCGGAGAACTGCCTGAAACCACTATTTATATCCGAGAATAGGCGTGATATTGTGAAAAAACAAACTTCATTTATCCAAAATGAAAAAGGTATTGCTTTAGTCATGGTTTTATTAATTCTTACGGTCATGACAATCTTAGGCCTAGCCCTAATAGGACTCACACTTAACAATATGAAAATGAGTTCGGGCGAAAGAAGCTACCAGTCTACCTATTATATTGCTGAATCTGGCGTAACATATACGATGGATAGGGTGAATAAAAACATTGTGAATCTCTATAACGATTCTACCGACAAAGGAACTTTTTTTTCGAAAATTGATGAGATGGTTACGCTCATCAATAATGAACCAGCCTATCGTAATTTTGAAGAAGCTTTCGGACATACACCAGAGGCAAAAATTTCAATAACAAAGATTGGTAATAACGATTCGAATGCTAGTTATCGAGATTATCAAATCACTTCGATTGGAACAATCGATAATCGTTCGCGGACAGTGGAGAAACAAATTCGCATCTCTTGGATAAACAAAACGAATATTGAAATTCCTCATACAGCAGTGTTTGTGAAAGAAAAAATTGAAATAGGTGGAAACGCCACAATTGTTGGTGATATTGGAACGAATTCCACAGACCCAAAATTAATCGATATCAATAAGCCTGAAATGGTTTCTGGAAAAGTATATGTGGGGCCAGAATCTAGTTTTCATTTTGTAAATAATATACCAGTAGAGAAATTAACGAGAAAATATAGATTCGACATCCCCCAATTTCCAATGTTCCCAGACTATCCATTTCCTACTAATTCGGATATATTTAATGATGGTTCACTATATTTAACAAAAGATTATACTTTGAACTTACAGCAGGATTTGCAATTTAAAGTGATTAATATTGGTAAGGATAATACGTTAAATATCGATGTTGGTAACAGTAATCGAAATATTGTTGTTGACGACTTAAATGTCAATGGTGGTAAACTAAATATTATTGGAACAGGTAAGTTAACTGTATACGTAAAAAATGACATTAACTTGGGCGCAAATGATAGGATCAATTCAACAGATAAAGACGGCAACGTAATAACAAATAAACAAGCAATAAAGGAAAAAGTTAAAAAGCTAGATATTTTTTATAAGGGTCAAAAAGATCTAAGATTTACGAATGGTCAAAGAATTTATGGTTCACTAATTGTACAGGACATTGAAATAGAAATGCTTGGTCAATCTGGCTTCGAAGGATTTATTATTTCCGCCGGTGACAGGATCACTATAAATGGTGATAATAAAAATGAATTGCAACAATTCATTTATGCACCTAATGCTCATGTAGATATAGGTAACATAAAAATCGAAGGTACCATTATATCAAAGTCTTTTTCCTCAAACGGAGGAGATCTAACATTGTCCAATTATAATGTTGATGAGCTACCTCTTATAATAGGTGGGGTAGAAACAATTTCACCAAAAGATATTCTATCTGCGGAACCCACTCGTGAAAAATAATTTTATATGGATATTAAAGGGGCGAATCGCTCCTATTTTTTTGTCCCCAAACTAATATAAGTAAAAAAAAGTGACAAACTGTAACGAAATAATTGTTTTTATTACAAATAGCGCGTAAACTCTCTTTAGTATTTTCCTATTTTCATATAAAATGATAAGGAAAGAATAGGTATATTTTACTATTTGATTTTGAGTGTTTATAAAGTGTTTTATCAAATCATGTGTTTTAATCTGGGGACACTACAAACTAATAACTTTCTAATTAAAAAAGTCACATAAAGGGTTGAAAGGGGGATAACCATGCAAAGGTTACATTCAATTAAAATTTTCAACTTGCTCTTACTTTGTGTTTTACTCCTATCACTTTTTTCGACTGTTGGAACAAAAATGTACCATGCATTCGTTACTGATAATTCCTCCAAAGATGGAAATATAATTGGACCTGTCGATGTGTCAGACCCTGATGTAGAGGATGTAAAGGTAGACTTTAGCAATATCGTATCTCAATCAACAATTCGTAATCTCAATGATGAAAGTGAAATAATAAGATGGACAAAGGAGTTTGGTAGTGTAAATTTACCTGCAAACAAGCCATTTTCTTTGCTCTCATTTTTAACAGAAAGCGGTACATCCACTAAATATTCTAATGAAGCATTAAGTGTAATTGCTACTGGTATTTATTCAACTGTTTTATCTACCAATTTTGAAATTATCGAAAGACATACGAGTGATGAGTTGCCTTCATATGCAGCTTTCGGTTATGAAGCTAGAGTTGAAAACAAAAATAAGGATTTAATGATTTATAATGTAAATCCTCACGAATATAAACTAATGTTTTCATTCAAGAATCATGAGTTTAATGTACAGCTAATGGGACCTGAGATGAAACAATCGATTGTTGTGGCTATTGAAGATGAAAAGTCTTTTGACCCTAAAATTATCAGGCAGTTTGATAGTACTTTATCTAGGGGCGAAATGGTTGTCAAACAGGAAGGAATATCGGGTCAAGTAGGTAAAATCTATCGCATCATTAAAGAGGTTGGTGTGGTAGATGCGAAAGTAAAGGTAGCGGAAGATTATTATCCACCTATCCACACAATCGAAGCCCATAGTATAGTTCCTGAGGTCCCTCAAAACCCGAACGATTTAGAAGCAGAAGGAAATATAGAGAATCCAGATGGTGCTTCGGGAACGAATAAAGGATCATATGAAGAAAAGAATCAGGAATCTGGAAATGAAACTGACGAAGAAAACGGAGAGGAAAATATTGATTTATGGGAAGATCCTGATCCATTGCATTTACAAAAATCTTAGGAGGGGGAGGTTCCATGCGAAGAGCTCGTAAACGATTAGGAGACTTGCTTGTCGACGCTGGTCTTCTTACAGAGCAACAATTAAAACAGGCTCTTGAAGAGCAATCGGAATCACAAAAGCTAGGGGATATTCTTCTTCAAAAAGGGTTTATTACAGAGCAACAATTAATTGAAGTGCTTGAGTTTCAATTAGGAATACCCCATGTTAGTCTATTCCGATATCCAATAGACACATCATTGACGACATTGATACCTAAAGAAATGGCAAGAAGACATTATTTAATTGCCCTTCGGAAAGAAGGGGACAAGCTTTTTGTCGCTATGGCAGACCCCATGGATTATTATGCAATTGAGGATTTACGTCTAACGACAGGATTTTATATAGAACCCGTAATAGCTTCTAAGGACGAGATATTACGTGCCATTAATAAGTTTTATGATTTAGACGAAGGGGTAAAGGAGCTTTTTGCTGAAGCAACAGCGGAAATTGAAGAGGAGAAAATCACAAATGAGGATTCACCTGTTGTTAAATTAGTAAACCAAATCTTGCAAAATGCTGTTCAACAGCGAGCAAGTGATATTCACGTGGACCCCCATGAAACAAATGTTTTGCTGCGTTATCGTGTGGATGGGGTGCTCCGTACTGAACGGTCACTGCCAAAGAGTATGCAAGGTGTACTAACAGCCCGCATTAAGATTATGGCTAACCTCGATATTACAGAAAGCCGTATCCCACAGGACGGGCGAATAAAAATAAATCTTGAAGCACATCATATTGACTTACGTGTTTCCACCTTGCCAACCGTATTTGGAGAAAAAATTGTAATGAGGGTCCTAGATTTAGGTAGCTCACTAAATAATCTTTCACAATTAGGTTTTAATAATGTGAACCTTAAACGATTTAAAAAACTGATTCAAAGCCCGACTGGCATTGTATTAATAACAGGACCAACCGGATCTGGGAAATCTTCAACTCTTTATGCTGCTTTAAATCAGCTTAATTCTGAAGATGTAAATATCATTACGATTGAAGACCCCGTCGAATATCAGTTAGAAGGAATCAACCAAATTCAAGTAAATACTAATGTTGGCATGACATTTGCTAAAGGCCTTCGCGCTATATTGCGACAGGATCCTAATATCATCATGGTTGGAGAAATTCGTGATCAGGAAACAGCGGATGTAGCTGTTAGAGCATCATTAACAGGCCATCTAGTATTAAGTACTCTTCATACAAACGATTCACTTGGAACGATTACACGCCTAATTGATATGGGAGTTGAACCATTCCTTGTAGCTTCTTCACTTTCAGGTGTAGTCGCTCAGCGATTGGTTCGTCGTGTATGTCGCGATTGTGGGCAACCACAGGAACCGACCGTACGTGAGCTAGAAATCTTCGGCAAACGTGGAATTACACTTGATAAGGTGAACCGTGGAAAAGGTTGTGGAACTTGTAATATGACGGGATATAAAGGTAGGGTTGCCATCCATGAGTTGTTGGTGATTAACGATGACATGAGAAGGGCGATTATGAATCGAGAGTCTTACACAACTCTTCGTGAACTAGCTATCAAAAATGGAACCATCTTTTTAATTGATGATGGACTATTAAAAGTGAAACAAGGATTAACAACAACTGAGGAAATATTAAGAGTGACAACTGCTGAATAGGTGGGGAGTAAATGAAGGATAAAATGAATCAAATATTACATTCAGCGCATGAACATAAAGCCTCTGATATTCATATTACTGCTGGTGTTCCTCCGATTTTTCGGATTAATGGAGATTTAAGAAGATACGGAAAAGAAATATTAAAACAACCTGTAATTGAGGAAATGGCTAAAGGAATTATACCTGGGGAAATGTGGGACCGTTTTAAAGAAAAAGGAGAACTCGACTTTTCCTATGGTATATCAGGTGTGTCACGGTTTCGTGTCAATATCTATATGCAGCGGGGATGTCCGGCAATCGCATTTCGTGTGATACCTACTTCAATCCCGACAATCGAAGACCTTGAACTCCCAGAGGTGCTGAAACGAATTAGTAAAAAGCCACAGGGTTTGGTACTTGTTACAGGACCAACCGGTAGCGGGAAATCGACAACCCTTGCAGCCATGATTCAATACATTAATCAAACAATGAGCAAACATGTTGTAACATTAGAGGATCCGATAGAATACCTCCATAAGCATGGGATGAGTATAATTGAGCAGCGAGAGGTTGGGAGTGATACTCATAATTTTGCAAATGGCTTAAGAGCGGCGTTGCGTCAAGATCCCGATGTCATCCTTGTCGGCGAGATGCGGGATTTAGAAACGACGCAAACAGCAATAACAGCAGCAGAAACTGGTCATCTTGTACTAGGAACCTTACATACAGTAAATGCTCCTTCTACTATTGACCGGATTATTGATATGTTCCCATTTTCACAGCAGCCACAAATCAGGATTCAGCTAGCTAGTGTATTAGTAAGTGTGATTTCACAGAGATTATTTCCAACGATTGATAAAAAAGGTCGAAAGGCTGCCACCGAGATTTTACTCAATAATTCAGCTGTCGCAAACTTAATTCGAAATGAAAAAACGCATCAGATAAAAAATGTAATGCAAACGAGTCGTGCGGAAGGAATGCATACATTGGAATCTAATCTTTTAGATTTCGTTCGTGCCGGAGTGATTTCAAAGGATATTGCTCAACCATTTTTACAGGAGTTAACGACAAATGCCTAGATTTAAATAT
The DNA here is from genome assembly GCF_036962685.1 of Bacillus sp. JJ1566. Lineage (NCBI taxonomy): Bacteria > Bacillati > Bacillota > Bacilli > Caryophanales > Bacillaceae > Bacillus > Bacillus sp. JJ1566. The sequence continues at coordinate 107,417 of NZ_JBALOP010000007.1, forward strand.
GAAGGTAGAGATAAAGTTGGTAAGAAATCCGGTACAATTACAGGAACCTCTAAGAAGGATGCTGTTGTATCTCTCCGTGATAAAGGAATTCGAGTTATTACGATAAACGAAGTACCTGAAAACTTTTTGACGAAAGATATAGCGATTGGTAATCCAGTTAAACTAAGAGATTTTGTCATTTTTTTAAGACAGTTTTCAACGCTTATTAAAGCAGGCGTAACAATTGTTGATTCGATGAATATTTTGGCAAACCAAACAAGTAGTAAACCTCTTCAGAAAGCTCTACAAGAAGTTGAACTGGACTTAAGGGAGGGGATTCCCTTATCCGCTGCAACAGCCAAGCATAAACGAATTTTTTCTACCCTATTTACGAATATGGTTCGCGTAGGAGAAGTTGGCGGTAATCTTGACGAAACATTAGAAAATCTTGCAGTTTATTATGAAAAACACAATAAAACAAGACAGAAAGTAAAGTCAGCGATGACGTATCCAGCAGTTGTTGGAATTGTTGCGTTAGCTGTTGTTATCTTTTTATTAGTATCGGTTGTACCGACCTTTGTGGACATGTTTGCAGATTTTGGGGCGGAGCTACCCGGTATTACAAAATTTGTTTTAAATGCAAGTGTGTTTATGCAAAGATTTTGGTGGCTTATCATCCTTATCGGCCTTTTTCTTAATTTGTTTTTCTTGTTTCTTAGGCAAAAACAAGAAACAAGATATTATCTAGATTATGCCACATTAAAAATGCCGATTTTTGGAAGCTTAATACAGAAGGCAGTTCTAGCTCGAATGACTAGAACATTAAGCTCTATGTTGAATAGTTCAGTACCTATCCTACAGGCCTTAACAGTAGTCGAAACGATTGTTGAAAATGAAGTAATTGCGAAGGTGGTTAAACAATCAAGACAAGCTCTTGAACAAGGGAAGTCAATGACTGAGCCGATGAAAAAGCATTGGGCGTTCCCTCCACTGATAACCCATATGATTGCCATTGGAGAAAGCACTGGTTCATTAGATGAAATGCTGGGTAAGGTTGCTCATTTTTATGAAGACGAAGTAGATAATGCTACAGATCAGTTAAAATCTTTGATTGAACCACTAATGATTGTTTTCTTGAGCAGCATAGTTGGGACTATAGTCACAGCAATTCTAGTGCCAATGTTCGATATTTTTAACCAAATTCAATAAAAAGTAAAAAAAAACCACATTTTTGTAAAGAAAAGTTTAAAACTTTGTCGTTTTAAACAAAATCCTAGTGTTTTCAACAGCATTTGCTATTATAATAAGTAGTATAAATGGACTAGTTCCTAAAGGAGAGGAAATTATGCTGAAAAAATATATAAAGAATCAAAAGGGATTAACCCTAATTGAGTTATTAGCGGTAATTGTTATTTTAGGGATTATTGCAGCGATAGCGGTTCCTAGTATTGGTAACTTAATTAATAATACTAAAGAAAAGGCAAAGGTTGCAGAAGCGGTTCAAATTATTGATGCTGCAAAATTAGCTCATGCTACAAAAAATAGTCAAACAACTTGGACTTATGATGCAGACCCAATAGTAGATGGGACAATTTACTTAAAGGATTACTTGGATAGTGTTAATGATACGTCTTTCACGGTGAACTATGATGGTAAAACATATACCATAACTGGTCATGAAGCTACAGCTGTCATAAGTGGAACAGACCCTGTTTCAGAAACCGCACTTGAGAATTATTTAAAATAGTTTTTAAATAAAAAACTTTAAATAAGAGATAACCGGTTTGGTTATCTCTTTTAAAAATCGAGGTTAAAGAAATGGTGTTTTTTCTAATTTATCTATACTTATTTATTTTAGGATCTGTACTTGGCTCCTTCTTCAACGTAGCCGGCCTACGTATCCCAGCGGGCGATTCAATCGTTCGGCCACGTTCATCATGTCCGACTTGTAAGCATCAGCTTACCGCAATTGAATTAATCCCTGTTTTTTCATACATATTTCAAGGTGGAAAGTGCAGAAATTGTAAAACACGCATATCACCTATTTATGCTTCAATCGAACTTGTTACTGCAATTCTTTTCACGATTTCACCAATGCTGGTGGGATGGTCAAAAGAATTGATCATCGCTTGGACTTTGATATCTTTATTAGTTATTATTTTCGTTTCAGATATTAGATACATGATTATCCCAGATAAGGTTTTATTATTCTTTGCCCCACTACTTCTCATTGAACGTATTTTCATTCCACTCGATCCATGGTGGGACATGCTAACTGGGAGTATCGTTGGGTTTCTTCTTCTTTATCTGATTGCAATCGTTAGCAAAGGTGGTATGGGTGGAGGAGATATCAAGCTATACGCTGTTTTAGGAATTGCATTGGGCTGGAAGCTAGTTCTTCTTTCGTTTTTCCTAGCCACCCTTATTGGAACAATTCTTGGATTAATCGGGATTGCAATTGGCAAAGTAAGAAAAGGAAAACCAGTGCCCTTTGGTCCTTCCATCGTCATGGGCACTCTCATCGCTTATTTTTGGGGCCAAGACCTTATCACTTTGTATATTAAATTAATTGGATTTTCATAATAAGGGGATACATAATGGCTTTTACACTATTTCCATCAAATAAAATTGCAAACATTGTTATAAAAGATCATGCGATACGATATGTGGGTGTGAAACGCTCCAACCCGATTACCGTTCAAAAGTTTCGTGAAAAATACTTGCCCCCTGGTATTATTCAAGACGGCAAAATCATTGAAAGAGACACACTACACTTAATTTTAGAAGAATGTGTAACAGATTGGGGCATAAAAAATGCGCAAGTTCAGTTCATCATACCCGATCCATTTGTTGTGATTCGAAAGATTTCAATTCCAAATGATGTTAAGGATGATGAGATTATAGGATATATTTATTTAGAGCTCGGCGCAACCATACATCTCCCTTTTAGTGAGCCTGTTCTTGATTTCAAAGTACTATCAGAAGATGAAAAGAAAAAAGAGGTTCTTATATTTGCAGCTCCTGAGGATATTGCATTTGAATACTCCTCTTTATTGGAAGATGTCTCATTAAAACCAATTGCAGCCGATATCTCACCACTTTGTATGTATCGACTCTTTCATTTTTGTCAAAAAACAAATGGAGAAGAGCATTCCTTATTGCTTCAATTTGACTTGCAATCCGCCAACTTGAGCATTTTTCATCAGGATATTCCTTTGTTTATGAGACATCTTACATTGGAAACATCGTTGGATGATTGGGCTATACAACCAAATTCTTCTAATACTCTAGCCGTTATAAAATGGAATAGCCATCAGAGTAAATTAGAGGTTCTGATGGATGAAATGATTAAAGAAATTGAGCATGTGATGAATTTTTATAGCTTTAATATGACACAGGGAAAAGAGCGAATTTCAAAGATTCTTGTTAGTGGGGATCATCCAAATCTTCCGGATATCAGTTCAATATTAATTGAAAGATATGAAATTCCGGTACATAAAATTGATAATTTCGATAAACTGCCTAGTCATTATTATCTGCCATTAGGATTAGCTCTTAAAGAGGTGTAAATATGCTTGTAGATATTAATTTACTGCCAAGAAAAGAATTTAAAAATCGAGCTAAATTATTACTCCTCATTATTATGATCAGTGTTGCTTTAATTGGCTTCTTACTAATTTTTATTCAGTATAAAAAAGCAACCATACTAGAAGAACAGCTAACACATCAAATTGCCACACTACAAGAAACTCGAGAGGCAGAAGAACAAAAATCGACCTCAGCAAATCATTCAAATAATGTGGTTAAGTTAGAAAGAACAGTTGAATGGGCGGACGCTTATTTTGTAGAAACTGTACCGATACTAAATCATTTAACAGCATTACTACCCGAACGGGGCTTTGTTCAAAGTTTTTCTTATACAGAGGATGGAATCGTTTCATTAGAAGTACAGTTTGACACGAACACTGAGAATGCACATTATTTAGCGTTACTTACGGATTCACCAATTATCGAATCAGCCCGATTGTTAACCGTTTCGACTACTCCAATTGCCGAGGGTACAGTTGAAGGTGCGGTTACTACTAGCGAGACAAACAATAACACTAAAGAAACTGAGGATACAACCGATAATAAAATAGAATCAGACCAAAACAATAACATTTTACCGAGGTATTTTGCTCAATATGAAATAATTTTTGATAAGAGTGCCATCAAGTCATTACAGGAGGGGAAATAGGTATGACTCTCCATTTTTCACGTAAACAAATCATTTATTTAATACTAGCGATGGTCTTTTTATTCGGTGTTTTTTATTTGACATATTTACTTCTTGTAAAACCAGTAAAACTGAAAATATCTCAATTGGAAAATAGTGTCCAAACAGAACAAAAACTTTTAGAACTCATTTCTGATAAACGTCCGAGCGAAGCACCTGTTATTAGCTCTACAGAAATTCAAAAGCGAATACCGGTAATTCCTTTAGTGGAGCAAATTGTATTGGATGTGGAACGTGCAGAAACCCTATCAGAAAGTCGAGTTATCGACATGTCTTATAGTGAGAATGAATTTACGTTAATTAATGAAATTCAACCTGAAAAACAAGAGGCAACGAATCCAGATAATGCGCAGGAAAATAATCCAGAACCGAACGAAACTGGAATCGATGAACAGACTGTGGCAGAGGAAATTGTGGATCCAGAATTAATAGATGGCCTCAACCAAATAACCGTTTCCTTACATGTTCAATCACCCAATTATGAAGAATTGGAAAAGTTCTTATCAGCTCTCGAACATCAAACAAGAATAACGAGGGTTAATTCATTGAGTTTTACAGGTACTCCTGAGCTTGTGTCAGTAGACCAAATAGCTGAACATCTCGTTTATGATGTAACCATTTCAACATTTTATATGCCTAAGTATGCGGAACTTGCTGATGAGGTACCAAAACTAACCGTTCCACCTCCTAGCAATAAGAAGAATCCACTAGCTCCAGGCTTGGAAAAAAAAGAAGAGAACAATCAGTAATTCAATAGAAAGAGGTGAGAACAGCTTGGAATCTCTTGTAATTGCATTTATATCTCTTTTACTTGTTTTACCTATTATTTATTTTTTACCACTCGGTTTTACTAGGAAGGGAAAATTACTTATCCTTTTTTGTGCATTTATTGTTTTTATCATTGGAATCGCTGCGAGAACGGTGATGAGCGTATGGCAAATGGGGTTAGTGTTAATACTGCTAGCTACAGGGTTTTCATATTTAATAAGTAAAAGATTTGGCACACAACTATTTCTTTATACCGAAAATAGTGCAGGTGTAGAAGATAAAGTGATAAAGTTTGAAATTGAAGATGAGGTTGAAGAAGAAATCCATAATCAAATAAAGCCTGAACAAGACAAGAATATAGTTCCTGAGCAAGAAATAGACTCTCCACCAACACAAGAGGTTGAAGAGGAGTTAGTTGAGGAAATTGAAGCTTTGGATAATCAAAACGAAGACAATTTTGTATTGGAAAATGTGTATGTAGCAAATGAAGAATTTAAAAATACAAATGAGATTCATCCAAATGAAGAGAATCCCGACACTGTTTTTGATGACTTGCTTAAAGAAATCGAAATGGAATTAAACGATGAAAACAGTGAAGAAGTCCATGGTACTGATGAAATTGTTGAAGCATCCGAGGAACCAACAGAAATACAACCAATTGAATTAACTGAAAATGAAGAAGAGGATTTAAATACTGCACCTTCAACACTTGAAGAAATTCAATTTGATAGTTTACAAGTGAACAGTGACGAACAACCAAATGATGAATTTGAAGTAGAAGAAATTCCAATAATTGAAACAATTGATCAAGAACAAGAAGAGATTGTTGTTGATTCATCTAACGATGATGTCAATATATCAATTTCTATTGAAAATGAACATCCTATTGAAGAAATCAATGAATTAGAAGAGTTAGAAGAGATAGAGGATATTGAACTAGAAGCATCAGATTCTGAACAAACCAATGAAACAGAAAACGATTATTCAAGTTCTGAAGTGGAAGATGTCAATGAGGATGATTTACATCAACAACAGGACAATCATAACGAACTAAGCCAGCAGCTTTTTTCAACAATGATTTCTCAAATACAACTTTCTCGAAGTAAATTATCAAATACTCAATACGAAAAATTGATTGTGAATCACCTTCATCCAGAATTAAACGATCATGATTATTATACGTTTGTCAGTTTNNCATTATATAGAAACGAAACAATACGATGATCTGTCCACATTAATTTCTGAAAATAAGAATAGATTTGAGAAATATCCTGTTATTTTACAGGAAATTAACTTTTTATTAGAAGAATATTGCAAAATATGACGAAAAATAGCGAAAAGCATGCTAAAATGAATGGAAAAAGCCGTTGTTTAAAAATAAATAGGTGTGGTGAATGATTTATGAAAAAAAGTGTTGAAATAGTTGGGTTACCAATCATAAGTATTATAGATGGAATAGAAGTAGGTAAAGTAAAATCTTTAGTTATTAACCCTGAAAAAGGCTCAGTCGATTTCCTTACAATTGAACATGAAGACTGGCAAGTAAGTGTAAAAGCAATTCCCTTCAAAAGAGTGGTAGGAATCGGTGAGTACGCTGTTACCATTGAAAGTGAAAGCTCTGTTATTGATCTGAATGAAATTCCAATTGCGAATTCACTAGTAAATAAAAAAATTAAAATTACAAATACAAAAGTAATGACTCGAAAAGGTCAGCTATTAGGAGAAATCCTTGAATATTTTGTTGATGATGAAACCGGAAACCTATTAGGAACATTATTAAATGTTCAGGGCAATGAAGTTGTTTTAGCTTCAAAATCTGTTCTTACATATGGAAGAGACATTATCATTGTTGAAGAAGATGCTTCTTCTAAATTCCTTGATACGGTAGAGCTATTAGAAAATCCACAAATGGAATCTACTGAAAATCAATATAATGTAGATATTGAAGAATTACTACCTGCATCAACAGAATCACAAAGTCCATTTGATGAAATTAATGAATCAATTGATAAACACGAAGAATCTGAGTCAAAGGCATTGCGCTTAAAACAAGTTGATCTTCTTTATGGTAAAATTGTCAAAAAAGACATTCTGGACAATGAAGGAAATATATTAATTCCAGCAGGAACTCATTTATCTGTTGATGATATTATTAAAGCTCAAGACCAAGGTCCAAGTGTGTTTGTTGAATTATCAATGAATATAGAAGAGTAAGACCCACAAATTAGTGGGTTTTTTACTTTATTTAGATGTCCCAAAAAACACCAAATGTTTATACTTGTAAGAAATTGACGAAAACCTCTAGTAACAAGACGACAAATGTCTTGTTCTTTTTTTTTCTAGGTATGATAGGATTGACAAAAAATAGAGCGTTTCCTTAATTAGGTGGTGAAATAATGGACAAGCACAATCGGATTTCTATTAAAATTAATGGTAAGGAGTCAAAGGTTAAAAAAGAAGGGCAAGAAACAAATGATTTTGTCGAAACGGAAAAACCTCTTATTATTGTAGAGAATGAAGAGGTTGCCGCGGCGCAGGAGGAAGAAGATGATTTTAGTTGGGTCCTACCAGATGAAAGCTTGAAAAATTCTTCGTCAAAAGAAAAAGAAATTCCGGTGATCCCAATTGAAGATTTACGACATACAAGAGGTCCTAGTAAATTGGAATATATTCCGAAAAAGAAAAAAGGGTTTCCGTTATTTTCTGTTAAGCAATTCGCCGCTTCTATCGTTTTAGCAATTGTCCTTGGAATTGGGTTTGGCATCATGATTTTAAAAATAGTGGAAGATGTAAATGCTGGACCTGCAGATAACGAAGCGCCAGCTCAGGTTACGGATAATAAGCCACCTCCTACTGGGAAAGAGGAGGATACGCCTGTGAGTGGCCAGGTAGCAGTCGATTTAGAAACTCTATCAACAGGTGTAGTTCAGGGAGGAAAATTTTCATCTGCTGAATCTGCAAATACAACTGTCAGTGAAATAAAAGGAAAGGGTTTTGCGGCGACCTCTGTTGAAATGGATGGAGCATTTTTCGTAATTGCCGGCATTGCAGCTGAACAAGGCTCAGTAAGTGGGATTAAGACGAAATACGAAGAAGCCTTCCCTGAATTTTTCACAAAAACATTTGAAGTACCTGGTGGCTCCAATACAAATGCCAGTAAAGAAGATGCGGAAGCAATCAAAGTAGTTCTACCAGCATTTAAAGAATTATTAGCACTTTCTTCCCAAGCTTTTGGAAGTGGAGCAATCGATAATGGACAATGGGAAAATCTGTCGAAACAAATTGCAACAGTTAAAGATATCAAGACAGAAAACCTTCATGCACAACTTAAAGAATTCCATACAAACATACAGTCAGCTTTTACACAGCTACAAGAATATAAAAATGGCAACGACCAAAAATCATTATGGCAATCACAGCAATCATTATTAAATGCATTCCAAGCTTATACCGTTTTTATTTCTGAATTAAACTAGACAAAATTCAATTTTGCGAGGAAAATGGAAAGGGGATATCTACTCCTTTCCTTTTTTAGCGTTTGATTTTCATAGCTTCTACATAATGAGACAAATTTTCTCAAACAATAAAGCATCTGTAAAATTGCATTTTACATAATTGTAGTGTGAAGTTTTGTTTGTTACGATAAACAGGTATCTTCCATTCTGAAAAAAATGAAAAAGGGTGAAATCAGCATGCAACACCTCGTTTTAGCCTCAGGTTCTCCACGACGAAAAGAACTTCTTAGAAAAGTGAAACTTTCCTTCGATGTTTCCGTCAGTAATATTGATGAATCCGTTGACGAAAGTCTTACTCCTGAAGAAAAAGTCATGACAATAGCCTTTAAAAAAGCAAAGGCGATTGCAAAAGAATTCCCAGATTCCTATATTCTTGCAGCAGATACAGCTGTTGTGTTTCAAAACCAATTTTTAGGAAAACCTAAAAGCGAACAGGAATCCATACAAGTATTAAAAACTTTATCAAATCAAACACATGAAGTCGTAACAGGTGTTGCGATTCTTTTTAAGGACACAGAAAAATTGTTCTTTGAAAGAACAGAAGTGACGTTCTGGAATCTAACAGATGAGGAAATTAAAGCATATGTTGCTTCAGGCGAACCAAGGGATAAAGCAGGTTCATATGGAATTCAAGGACTTGGATCTGCACTCGTTAAACAAATTAAAGGCGACTATTTTTCTGTAGTGGGATTGCCTGTATCACGAACCATTCGTGAACTAAGAGAGCTAGGATTTCACGACTAATTAGTTTCAATTTATGTAGTAAGAATGCGATTAAATCAAACAAAACGGGCTAATTTACATAGTAGTCAATGACTTTAATAATGAGTGGGGTCCAAGTATCCAGTACATGGATAGGAGGAACCTATTTGAAATCATCAGCATTCATGATTCGTGATTATCCTCAAGAGGAAAGGCCTCGGGAACGGTTGGTTTCCGATGGTGCCGACAGCCTTTCAAACCATGAGCTTTTGGCGATTCTTTTACGTACAGGTTCAAAGGAAGAATCGGTCATTCAGCTGTCAAACCGCTTACTGCATCATTTTGAGGGCTTACGATTATTAAAAGACGCTTCTGTTGAAGAAATAACCGCCATTAAAGGAATCGGAAAAGCAAAAGCTGTACAAATTATGGCGGCGATTGAACTTGGCCGAAGAATTGGCAAACTTCAATATGAGGATCGGTATGTCATCAGGTCCCCAGAGGATGGCGCTAAATATGTGATGGAGGATATGCGTTTTTTAACGCAGGAACATTTTGTTTGTCTTTACCTGAATACGAAAAATCAGGTGATTCATCGCCAAACGATTTTTATCGGAAGTCTGAATGCCTCGATCGTCCATCCGCGAGAGGTGTATAAGGAGGCCTTTCGAAGGTCGGCAGCATCCATCATTTGCATTCATAATCATCCATCCGGAGACCCGGCGCCAAGTCGGGAAGATATTGAAGTCACAAAGCGGCTTGTTGAATGTGGTAGGATAATTGGCATAGAGCTATTGGACCATCTAATCATTGGTGAACACAAATATGTCAGTCTAAAAGAAAAAGGATATGTGTGACTTTTTGAACATCCTCTATTAATTTTTTATTTAGTACGATATAATATTGGTTATGAGTTTTCGCATGTTAACCCATTTACTCGCGTATCAGAAAGGAAGATACATATTATGTTTGGTATAGGTACAAGAGACCTTGGTATAGATTTAGGTACGGCAAATACACTTGTTTTCATCAAAGGAAAAGGCATTGCAGTAAGAGAGCCTTCTGTCGTTGCGATGCAAACAGACACAAAGCAGATTGTTGCAGTAGGAAATGACGCTAAAAACATGATTGGGCGTACACCAGGCAATGTTGTTGCACTTCGTCCGATGAAGGATGGTGTCATTGCAGACTATGAAACAACTGCGACAATGATGAAATATTACATTAATTCAGCAGTTAAAACGAAAAGCTTTTTCTCAAGAAAGCCATATATTATGGTTTGTGTACCATCGGGTATTACAGCAGTAGAACAACGTGCGGTAATTGATGCTACTAGGCAAGCTGGTGCAAGAGATGCATACCCAATCGAAGAACCATTTGCAGCTGCCATTGGAGCAAATCTGCCGGTTTGGGAACCAACTGGTAGTATGATTGTTGATATCGGTGGAGGAACAACAGAAGTTGCTATTATCTCTTTAGGTGGAATTGTTACAAGCCAGTCAATTCGCATTGCTGGGGATGAAATGGATGATGCAATTATTCAATATATTCGTAAAACCTACAACCTTATGATTGGGGATCGCACAGCGGAAGCGATCAAGGTAGAGATTGGATCAGCTGGAGCTCCTGAGGGTGTAGAAAATATGGAAATTCGCGGAAGAGATTTATTAACAGGATTACCAAAAACAATCGAAATTACGGCAGAAGAAATCTCTAATGCCCTTCATGACACTGTGTATGCGATTGTCGATGCTGTTAAGAATACACTTGAAAAGACACCACCTGAGCTAGCAGCAGATATTATGGATCGTGGTATTGTTTTAGCGGGTGGGGGAGCCCTATTACGCAATTTGGATAAGGTTATCAGTGAAGAGACAAGTATGCCAGTCCTTATCGCTGAAAATCCACTTGATTGTGTAGCAATTGGTACAGGTAAGGCCCTTGACCATATTCATTTATTTAAAGGGAAATCAAAGGATTTACGTTAATGAAATGGATTATAGTGGGGGAATTATTTTCCCCACTATATGTGTTGAAATTTAAAGTTTACGTTAGAGGGTGTAACACATGCCACAATTTTTTCTCAATAAGCGATTAATTATTTTACTTGTATGTATCATCGTTCTAGTGGCATTGATTGGATTTTCCTTAAAAGAACGTGACAAATTATCATGGCCGGAACAGTTTCTTAAGGATTCGGTTGGATGGGTTCAAAGTATATTTCATCAACCTTCTCAAGCAATTGCTGGATTTTTTGATAATGTCAATCATATTCAACATACATTTGAAGAGAATAAACTTTTAAAGGAAAAACTTGATTCCTATGGTCAATTAGAATCAAAAGTACAGGAATTAGAAAAAGAAAATGGGAAATTACGTGACGTTCTGGAAAAAACGGAATCACTTGATCAATTTAATAAAATACAGGCTACAGTAATCGGACGTAATCCTGATCAGTGGCATGAAATTATTACGGTTAATCGAGGTACAAACCATGGTGTGAAAGTTGACATGGCTGTTATCACCTCAAAAGGTTTAATCGGAAAAGTAAAGCATGCAAATCCTTTTACATCTACTATTCAGTTATTGAGTTCCCCCAATCGTATCAATCGTATCTCTGCTTATATTCAAGGGGATACAAAGATTATGGGCTTAATCGAAGGGTATGATGAAGAAAAAGAAGCTCTTCTTTTTAAAATTAATACTCCGGATTCAAAAATAGAAAAGGATCAAAAGGTACTTACATCTGGATTGGGTGGAATTTTCCCAAGTGAACTGTATATTGGTGAGGTTATGGATGTTGTTCCAGATGATTACGGATTAACAAAGACGGCATATATTAAGCCTGCTGCTGATTTTTATGAAATTGATCATGTAATAATTGTTGAAAGAACGATGATTGTTCCAAATGAAGAGGAGGAAGAATAGTGAAGCGATACGTTCTTCCCTTTATTTTGTCCTTCGTTTTCTTGTTTGAAAGCAGCTTTGTTGATCTAGTGCCAGCAGATATTTTTCATAAGGAAAATGTATATGTTCCTCGGTTTTTATTTGTCTTAATTGCTTTTATCACAGTCTATTTTAATAAACCAATGGGGCTTGTTTACGGGGCTATTTTTGGTCTGCTTTATGATATCGTTTATACAGAAATTTTAGGCGTTTATTTATTTTTATATACACTTATGGCCTATCTTATTTCCTGGGCAAGTCGGATTCTACAAACAAATATCATTGTGATCTCATTTTTAAGTCTTATTGGGATAGTCGCTTTGGAATTTTGTGTATATGCCGTAAATTTGGCAATCGGTTCAGCTTCTCTTTCGATTGAACAATTCCTTCAAATCCGTATTTTGCCGACAACCCTATTAAATAGTATATTTTTACTAGTATTTGCTTACCCATTTAAGAAATTACTAGGAAAGCTACATATAGAAGAGTAATTAGATTCTCATAAAATTTTTTGATAATTAACAGGAAAAAGGGAGTCTTTTGTTGAAGTATATTATCGTTGAGGTGAACGTCGTGAAAGGACAAAAACAGCAGTATGTTACTATAAAAGGGACAAAAGACGGACTAACGTTGCATCTCGATGATTCTTGTTCATTTAAAGAACTGATCTCTGACCTTGAGATTAAGCTTTCCTTGAATCAGAAACGGAATGATGATGTTCCGTTTGTTCCTGTTAAAGTAAAGATAGGCAATCGTTTTTTAACGCAAGATCAAGAGGAAGAGATGCGCTCCATCATCCGTAATAAAAAGCATTTAGTTGTGGATGTAATCGACAGTAATGTAATTACAAAACAAGAAGCTGAAGAAATGAAGAAAAAGCATGAGATTGTTTCAGTTGCAAAGGTCATTCGTTCTGGACAAGTCCTTAAAGTAGATGGAGACCTTATGCTTGTCGGAGATGTAAACCCAGGGGCAACTGTTATTGCAGGCGGAAATATTTTTATTTTAGGTTCGTTACGGGGAATTGCACATGCTGGTTTCTATGGCAGAAAAGATGCAATCATTGCGGCATCAGTTATGAAACCAACACAGCTTAGAATTGGTGATATAATGAATAGAGCACCAGACGCTGTTCAAACAGAAACGAATATTATGGAATGCGCTTATGTGGACGATAATGAGACAATTGTAGTAGATAGATTGCAACAGTTAACTCATTTAAGACCTAACTTAACAAGGTTAGAAGGGGGAATCTAGCAGTGGGAGAGGCTATAGTTATTACATCAGGAAAAGGTGGAGTCGGTAAGACGACTACGTCTGCTAATGTAGGCACTTCCTTGGCTGTGCTAGGGAAACGTGTGTGTTTAATAGATACAGATATTGGCCTTCGAAATCTAGATGTTGTTATGGGATTAGAGAATCGCATCATCTATGATTTAGTTGACGTTGTTCAAGGTCGTTGTAAGCTAAAGCAAGCTTTAGTTAAGGATAAAAGATTCGATGACCATCTATATTTACTGCCAGCTGCCCAAACAAGTGATAAAACTGCAGTAGAGCCTAGCCAAATGAAGAAATTGGTCGAAGAGTTAAAACAAGATTTTGATTATATTATTATCGACTGTCCTGCGGGTATTGAACAAGGCTTCCAAAATGCTGTTGCTGGAGCAGATAAAGCAATTGTTGTAACAACACCTGAAATTTCAGCAGTTCGTGATGCTGACCGTATTATTGGATTACTAGAAAAAGAGGAAGTTCAGCCACCACGCCTAATCGTGAATCGTATTCGAAATCATATGATGAAGACAGGCGAAATGCTTGATCTCGATGAAATCGTAACACATCTTTCGATTGATTTAATTGGAATTGTTGCAGATGATGATGAAGTCATCAAAGCCTCAAATAATGGTGAACCAATCGCATTAAATACAAACAGCAAAACAGCAATCGCGTATCGAAATATTGCACGAAGAATTTTAGGAGAATCGATTCCATTACAATCTCTTGAAAACGACCAAAAGGGTATGTTCTCGAAGATTAAGAAGTTCTTTGGTGTCCGTTAAACCACCTTGTTGATAAGGTGGTTTTTTTATTTGCCAGAAAAAGAAAATACAAGATTTAAAAAGTCATTATACCAATTATGAGGATTAGGTCCTTATTTTTCCGAAAAATGTTTGTAAACTAGGGGGCATTACCTATTATGGATTTAAAATAAGGAGGGATAAATTACCAACCAAAGTCTATTCCTATTATTCTTAAAAAGAAAGTAAGGAAATTATAATCATTTTTTAATCATAAATAATAAACTTGTAACAATTATGTCATTCTACCTAGCAAATGAGTTAAGAGTATTACATTTGTAAAGGTATAGTAAAACCTCATTTTTTATGCGAAACCCCTATAAAAATACATTTCATGCGAATATATATTACTTCGTTCTAAACTCCTAATTTGTCTATGGTAAAATAAGTAAAAAATACCAAATTCTCAATATTCAAAATATTATCTTATTTTTCGACACTTTTTCCTCTTTTAAAAAGCTACAGTAAATGTAACCTGTACTTCTACATAATGCGATTTCTACTGGAAAATCGCGATTTCTATCTAGAGAAAATGGGGGAGTTCCCGCTGCATTGAAGTATAGGAATTTAAAAGAAGGAGGGTAACTTACTTATTCTCAAAAAAGATTAAAGGGAGGAAGCCTAATGAGGAGGAACGGAAAACGTAAGTTAATGAAGGTTGCAAGTGTGTTAATGTGTGCACTTCTACTTGTACCAAGTGTAACGTCACAGGCATTTGCACAATCAAAAGATCCTTCAATATCCTATCTAGGAAGTAAAAATGAAGTAGCCTCAAGTAAAATTTCAGAAAGCTTAAAAGACCAGTTTGCTGACGACAAAATGGTTACATTCCTAGTTAAATTCAAGGAACAGGTGGATTCAAAAGCAATAGCAAATGAAGCTACTAAAAAGGCAAGTTTACAAAAGGCTACTGTTGCTCAAACGAAATCCATAAAGAGAAATGCTATCGTTTCGGAACTACGAACAACTGCAATAGAAACACAAGGAAATGTAAAGGCGTACCTTGAAAAAGAAGAGGCAGCTGGTAATGCAAAGGATATTAAATCCTTCTTCATTGTAAACGGAATGGGAGTTACTGCTACGAAGGATGTTATGGAAAAAATCGCATCATTCCCTGAGGTTGAGAAGGTGTTACCAAATGAAACCCGTCAATTGCATGCACCTGCTAAAGTGGAGACATCAGTTGCTGTTGAAACAAAAGCAAGTCCACAAAACATTGAATGGAATATTGATCGTGTAGGTGCTCCTCAGGTTTGGGAAATGGGAATTGATGGATCAGGTACTGTTGTTGCTAGTATTGATACGGGTGTTCAGTGGAACCATCCGGCACTAATGGAACAGTACCGTGGCTATGATCCTGCCAATCCAAGCAATCCAAATCATCAATATAGCTGGTTTGATTCAACGTCGGCTGGCCGGTCTACTCCTTATGATGATATCGGACATGGGACTCACGTTACAGGTACAATGGTTGGAGCGGAGCCAAATGGTGCGAATCAAATTGGGGTTGCTCCAGGTGCGAAATGGATTGCTGTAAAGGCATTTACATCTGCTGGTGGAACAGATTTTGACCTACTAGAAGCTGGGGATTGGATTATTGCTCCAGGTGGAAATCCAGATATGGCTCCAGATGTTGTCAATAACTCGTGGGGTGGAGGACGAGGATTAGATGAATGGTACCGTCCGATGGTCCAGAACTGGAGAGCAGCGGAAATTTTCCCAGAGTTCTCTGCAGGTAATACGACATTATCGAATCCAGGTGGACCTGGATCGATTGCAAATCCAGCAAACTACCCAGAATCATTTGCAACAGGAGCTACAGATATCAATAATCGTTTAGCAAGCTTCTCGTTACAAGGCCCTTCACCATATCCAGGAGATATGAAGCCTGATATTTCAGCTCCGGGAGTAAATATTCGGTCTTCAGTACCTGGAAGTGGCTATGAGGGTGGATGGAATGGAACATCCATGGCAGGACCTCATATTTCTGCTGTAGTAGCCTTATTAAAACAAGCAAATGCATCATTAACGATTGACGAGATTGAAGAAATTATCACCACAACTGCCACTCCATTAACTGACGGTACTTTCACAGAATCTCCAAACTTTGGTTACGGTTATGGATTGGTTAACGCGTATCTAGCTGTATCCTCTGTTGCTTCAGGGCTAGGGAAAATAAAAGGTCAGGTTGCAAAAGACGGTGTGGATGAAGCAGCTCCAACTTTTGAGCATACAGCACCGAGCGAAACATATGCAGGTATGGATTTACCACTTTCTATTTCTGTTCAAGACAATGTAAGCATCACATCTGTTGTTCTTCAATATGAAAATCAAGCTGGTGAATGGGTGAATGTAGCGGCTACTCAAACATCAGGTACTTACAAAGAAGGAACATACGAGGCAGTTATTCCAGGGGAAGAAATTTCAGTGCCTTCTGTTTCATACCGCTTTCAGGTTGTTGATTTTGGCCAAAATGATGTAACAACAGATGTTTATGAAGTTTCAGTAAAACCAGGAATTTCAGTCGGATATTTCCAAGACTTTGAATCTAATCCTGTAGGTTGGTTCTCATATGGAGCAGAAGATTCTTGGCAATGGGGTGCTCCTACGAGTGGACCAAATAGTGCTTATTCAGGTGAGAAGGTTTATGCTACAAATCTATCAGGAACATATGCTAGTCGAGCTAATATGACTCTAGTAATGCCTCCAATAGATATACCAGCTGAAGGTCCTGCATATCTACAATACATGAACTGGTACAATCTTGAACGTAACTGGGATTTCGGTCATGTATTCGTTTCAACAGATATGGAAAACTGGACACAGCTACGTCGTATTACAGATATATCTTCAGGCTGGCAGTCTGCAGAGGTTGATTTATCTGCGTATGCAGGCCAAAGAATTTATATTGGCTTTAACGTTACAACAGATGGAAGTGTAGTTCGTGATGGATGGTACATTGATGATGTGCGTCTATCCAATGAGCCACTTACAGTAGGAAGTACAGATCAATCAGGAGAAGTGCCAACTAAGGGTGAAGCTTTAGTTGATCTTAAAGAAGGGGAGAAAGTGGACCCAGCAAAAATTAAGCCTGAAGGTTCTCACATTAACATGAAGGAAGTCAATGTTGATAAAGTTAACCCACAGGCATTACCATTAAATGCTCAGGTCAGTATTGTTGAATCAGGTAGATCTGTTACAACTAACCCTGCAACTGGAGCATATGAATTAATTCATGGAACAGGAAACTTTACAGTAGTTGCGGAAAGCTATGGGTATCATTCAGCACAACAAACTGTCACAGTTGAGGCTGATGGTGAGGCAGTAGCCAATTTTGTGCTAGAGGAAAAAGCTCAAGGAACTGTATCTGGTACAATTACAAATGCAGCAACAGGTCAACCAGTTTCAGGTGCAACCTTGTTACTTGTAGAAGATGCTAATATAACTCCTGTTGAGACTGATGAAAATGGTCAATATTCACTTACAGCTTATGAAGGTACTTATACTGTTCGAGTAATGGCACCTTCTTATTACAGTGAATCATTTGAAGTAGTACTTGAAGGAGATGGAGCGTTAGAGCAAAACGTAGAGTTAAGGCCGTTCATCGGATATCCTGGTGAAATCGGCTACGATGATGGTACTGCAGAGAATGCTCGTGCATTTTATGATGCTGGTAATGGCTGGGCTGTGAAAATGTCATTGGCTGAAGGTCAAAATAAAGCTCTTGTAACAGGAGGATTGTTCCGTTTCTGGGATACATCATGGCCAAATCCAGGTGGAACTGAATTCAAGGTAGAAGTGTGGGATGCCACTGGAACAGATGGTGCTCCTGGTAAAAAGCTTGCTGGACCAATTGATGCAACTGCACTCCGAACTGGCGCATGGACAAATGTTGACCTATCAGGTGAAGGTATCATTGTAGAAGGAGACTTCTATATGGTTTATATCCAAACAAAACCGAACCCTAATGCACCTGGACTTGCAACGGATGAAGATGGTCAATATTCAGGGCGTAGTTGGCAATTTGTAGGTGGAGCATGGTCATTATCACCAGAAGCCGAAGGTAACTATATGATTCGTGCTACTGTTAATCATGAAGTAACAGCACCTACCATTACTTCTCCAGTAACAGGTTCATTTACAAATGAATCTACTGTTACAGTTGCAGGTAAGGCTGCTCCAACGACAACTGTTCATGTATTTAATAATGGTGAAGAAGTAGCGACAACAGATACTACTGCAGAAGGTACGTATTCTGTAGCTGTTGAATTACAAGTTGGTGAGAATACATTAACTGCTAAGGCATCAACTGCTACAGGTATTACAGACGAGTCGGAAGCTGTTGTTATTGTACTAGATCAAACATCTCCTGAACTAGCTATTACTAGTCCAGAAAATGGTTTGAAGACAAATCAAGAGGCAATAACTGTAACAGGTACTGTTCAAGATGAGAATATTGATTCTGTAACAGTAAATGGCGAAAGTGCTACTATTAAAGATGGTTCCTTTACAAAGCGTGTTCTAGTTGAAAATGGTGAAAATAACATTGATGTCGTAGCGACTGATAAAGCTGGCAATTCAACTAGTGACCAAGTTACTGTATTTGCTAAATTTGGTGAAATAACGGTATCTAATCTTAAACCTACAGAGGATGTGCATTTGAAATCAGGTGAAAGTGTGAAAATTGAATTTACAAGTGAGCCTGGATTGAATGCATCTTATGCTATTCGTATACCGTTAACTAATGCGGGGCTTAGCAATGTAAATGAACTCCCATTACAAGAAGTCTCTCCTGGTGTCTATGAAGGATACTGGACAGCAGTTTCTAGTGTAGTTGCAAATGGTGCTGAAATTGAGGTAATTGTAAGAGATGAGTTTGGTAACGAGGCAAGACAAATAGCAACTGGTAAGCTTATAATCAATGTACAAGAAGATGATGGCAAACCAGGAAAAGGTAAACCTGGCAAACCAGGGAAGCCTGATAAGCCTGGAAATAAATAATAAAAAAATGTAGTAGAAAGAAGGATGTGGGGAAACTACATCCTTCTTTTTTATAGATAGCTTTTACAGCATGGTCCCCAATTCAGTTTTAAAAGGTAACAATCATCAAATTTAATAGATAAAAAGCTTCATATTGTCATAAGCAAAGTTCTTCGGTCATAAACTTGTACAAATAATATGGACAAGGAATGATGTGAAAATATGAGTAATCGGGCGAATGAAATTAGAAAGCGGATTGAAAAGCGAAAGCGTGCGAGATACTCCACCTCAGGTTCCCCAAAAAAAGCAGCTCCTCCCTTTCTAGCGAGTGATGAGGAACGATACGGAGGCAGTACATACACATCTTTCGATGGAGGTGGACAGGGAGACGGAGGGCATCCACTGTTTCGAAAGGAAGTTTTTCTTTTTAAAGTGTTACTCTCGGCAATTCTTGTTTTATCGATAGGAATCGTATTTAAAAACCAATCCCCGACATTTGAGAATGTCCGGCATTTTGTATCAAGTACAATGGAAACTGAATTTCAATTTGCTGCCGTTACGGAATGGTATAAAGATACTTTTGGCAGTCCCCTAGCATTGATCCCAATTAATCAAAATAAAGAAAAGAGCGAAGCCCCTACTCCAGGTAAATATGCTCTTCCTGCAGCAGGTAAAGTAACTGAATCCTTTGAAGCAAATGGCCAGGGAATTATGGTTGAAACGGACAGTAAGGTAGTCGAGGCGATGAGTTCAGGCTATGTAAAAGAGGTCTCTGTTAAGGGTGAACTAGGAAAAACAGTTGTGATAAAGCATAGTGATAGCTCAGAAACGTGGTATGGAAATTTAGGAACTGTTGATGTGAAGCTATATGATTATGTGGAAACAGGTCAAGAAGTTGGTACGGTGCAGGATCCCGCAGGAAACAACAAAGGGACGTATTATTTTGCAATAAAGCAAGGTGAAACATTTATTGATCCGATACAGGTGATAAAATTTGAATAAATATTTAAAACTCCTCAGAAAAATTGAAATACATCCATTACTTTGGTTTATCGTCGGAGTGGCAGTCATTACTGCGCACTTCAGAGAGCTAATGATGCTATTCTTAATCATATTGGTCCATGAAATGGGACATGCTGCATGTGCCCATTTTTTTTCATGGAGAATTAAAAGGATTCAACTCCTTCCATTTGGTGGTGTGGCGGAGATGGATGAGCACGGAAATCGCCCATTGAAGGAGGAGCTCCTAGTTATTTTAGCAGGACCACTTCAGCATATTTGGATGGTGGCAGTTGCGTATTTGTTAACAGTGGGTTCTGTTATATCTGAAAAAACCTTTGATCTCTTTTTTTACCATAATGCAGTCATCTTTTTCTTTAATCTTCTTCCGATTTGGCCACTAGATGGTGGGAAGCTTCTATATTTATTTTTCTCTTATAGGCATTCCTTTTTTGAAGCGCATAAACGGATGATTTTTGTCTCAAGCTTAGTTGCAGTGTTCATATTAATTGGAATGGTATTCTATAGTCCTAATAATCTAAATCTCTGGGTCATCCTATCCTTCCTAATATTCTCAATTATTATGGAATGGAGGAAGCGTCATTTTGTGTTTATGAGGTTCTTGCTGGAGCGCTACTACGGAAAGCAAGATACCTTTACGAAACTAAAGCCATTGGTTGTAGATGAAACAGAGATGGTTTATACCGTTCTATCCATGTTTCAACGGGGGTGTAAGCATCCGATTGTGATACAAAAGGATGGAGAAAAACAGCAGCCCCTTGATGAAAATGAGCTTTTACATGCCTATTTTAATGATAAAAAGATTACTCAACCAGTTGGTGAGCTTCTCTACTTGTATTGACGTTGCCAGATAGGTTACAGTAAAAAAGAAAGTGTAATGTCAAAGCGAGGATTAAGAGTTTGAAAACAATTATTATGAATGAAAAAACAAGTGAAAAGCGTGTAGCAGTTATAGATGGAAATAAGGTTATTGAATTAAATATCCAACAACCAAAACATAAAGAAATCGTAGGAAATATTTATAAGGGCCGGGTGATAGATGTCCTTCCGGGTATGCAGGCAGCGTTTGTTGATATAGGCTTAGGCAGGAATGGCTATATCGGGCGAGAACAGCTTGCAGCCTATCATCTATCACCCCCTAGTGAAAAAGAAAAAAGCATATCCCATTTTGTTAGACAAGGTGAGGAAATCATTGTCCAGGTAACGAAAGAGGGGGCAGAGCGTAAAGGCCCTAAGTTGACTGGTCTAATTGAATTTCCAGGAGCATCCCTTGTCTATTTGCCGTTTGGGAACTATGTAGCAGTCTCCAGGAAAATGAAAGAGGAAGAAGAAAGGAACAGGTGGCGCAGGTTTGGGCAATTATATCTTCAAAATCAAGAGGGGTTAATTGTTCGAACAGCTTGCGAAAATCAAGATGAAACAAAGATGTTGAAGGAGCTAGAATTTGGGCGAAGTCGTTACAAATCCTTACAAGACCAACAAAAAAAGCTCAAGCCACCAAGCCTATTATTTGATGCAAATAATCTTGTGGATAAAATATTACTTGAGCACCGAGTTGAAAATATTAAAGAAATTGTAGTTGATGATGCACAAACGTTTCGACAGTTAAAGGAACAAATTGGAGAAGATAAGGTTTCTATTTATCAAGGAAAAGAAAATATTTTTTCGTTTTATGGGATTGAAAAAGAAATTGAACGAGGTCTTAAACCTATTGTGTGGCTTGACAATGGTGCCTATTTGTTAATTGAACAAACCGAAGCATTGACCGTTATTGACGTAAACACAGGTAAATTTCAAGGAAAAGAAAATTTACGAGATACGGTGTTTAAAACAAATTTAACTGCAGCAAAGGAAATAGCCTATCAGTTAATGCTACGTGATATTGGTGGTATTATCTTGATTGATTTTATTGATATGAAGCTAAATGATGAACGTCAAAAAGTAATCCAAGCTTTACGTACCGTTGCAAAGGAAGATCGAAATCGGGTGACAATTCATGGGTTTACTTCACTCGGCATTTTAGAAATCACTCGGAAGAAGACACGGCAGGATCTTTCAGCTATTTTACAAGCGAATTGTCCAACATGTTCAGGTACTGGGCAGATTGATTCTGCAGAAACTGTTGTCTTTAAGCTTGAACGAGAACTTTGGGAGCATCAAGGGAAGGACCATGATGCTGTCTGGATTGAAGCAACTACAGAAGTGACACATGTTTTTCTAGGGGACCATCATGAGCATAAGAAAAGATTAGAAGATGCCTTGTCCATTAAAATATATATAACTGAATTAGCTTCACCTCGACATGATTATTCAATTAGACAAATAGGTAGCGATGATGAAATTAAAACAAGACTAAATCATCTATAATCCAACAAATTGTTGACTCTACTTTGTCTTTGTGATAATATTTTCATGTTATTGTTTGTAGCACCCATTGCTACAACCGCGCATTCCAGGTATTTAAGTTTCCGTTAAGGAGCGCCTGTGTAGTGGCGAGTCTTAGTCCAAATTATTAGGAGGTGCAAGTATGTACGCAATTATTGAAACTGGCGGTAAGCAAATCAAAGTTCAAGAAGGCCAAGAAATCTATGTTGAAAAGCTTGACGTAGAACAAGGTGGAACAGTTACATTTGACAAGGTTTTATTCGTAGGTGGCGAAAACGTGAAAGTTGGCAGCCCAACTGTTGAAGGTGCAACTGTTACAGCTAAAGTTGAAAAGCAAGGTCGCGCTAAGAAGATTGTTGTTTTCAAATTCAAGGCTAAAAAGAACTACCGTAAAAAACAAGGTCATCGTCAACCTTACACTAAAGTTACAATCGAAAAAATCAACGCATAAGGCTTTCTATCATGATAAAAGTAACTATTAACCGTAATAGTTCTGGTAGAATCGACTCATTCACAATGAGTGGACATGCCGAATATGATGTTCCTGGTAAGGATATCGTTTGTGCAGGTGCCTCAGCAGTTGCTTTTGGTACCATTAATTCCATATATGCTTTATGTAAAGTAGAGCCGATATTGGAGCAAGAAAAAAATGGTTTCCTCCGCTGTCAAATTCCTTCTATTGAGGATGAGACAAAAGAGGAAAAGGTACAGATTCTTTTAGAAGGAATGCTTGTATCCTTACAAACGATTGAACTTGATTATGGACAATATATGAAAATTCAATCATAAAAACATTCATTAATAGGAGGTGGACAATAATGTTCGTAAGATTAGACCTTCAATTCTTCGCTTCTAAAAAAGGGGTAGGTAGTACAAAGAACGGTCGTGATTCAATCGCGAAACGTCTTGGTGCAAAACGTGCTGATGGTCAATTTGTTACTGGTGGATCTATTTTATACCGTCAACGCGGTACTAAAATCTACCCAGGAGTAAACGTTGGCCGTGGTGGTGACGACACTCTATTCGCAAAAGTTGACGGAGTTGTTAAATTTGAGCGTTTAGGCCGTGACCGTAAACAAGTAAGTGTATACCCAGCTGCGCAAGAAGCGTAATCGGACTTAAAACTCTAACCATCTGGTTAGAGTTTTTTAACTTTATTC
>NZ_JBALOP010000007.1:131253-140399 GCF_036962685.1 Bacillus sp. JJ1566
GAATAAAGTTAAAAAACTCCGGAGGATGCCACTGATTTTCAAAGGAAGTTTTTCGAACAGTAAGATCGAAGACTAAAGACGCCACATCCTGTGGCAACGTCTTCATGACCCACATCGTGTGGGCCTAAAAATCTGGGCGCAAATACGCTATGGCGTATTTGATTTAATCAAGAAACGTACGTTTAGAATAGTGTTATTTTTCAAGGTTTGATATAATTTTTAGACAAGATTCAAAATCAAAAATGTTGTTTTTGGCGACATTTGAATTTTAGGGGAAATGACATGAATAAAAATTGGAGTACGATTGATGTATTAAAACATACACGTCACGATTGGTTAAATAAAATCCAACTGATCAAAGGTAATATTTCATTAAATAAACTAGATCGGGTTAAGACCATCATCGAAGAAATTGTAATAGACGCTCAAAATGAAACACATCTTACAAATTTACAAATTCCATCCTTTGCTGCACTTATCATGACCTTTAATTGGGAGCCACATAAATATCAATTAGACTATGATCTTGTCGGTGATATTCGAAACTTATCAAACCACGATATGAATTTAACGGAATGGACCACGCAATTTTTTGCCATACTTGAAGAAGCAGTAGATGATTTGGGAGAAAATCATTTATCGCTCACGATAGACTGTTCTCATGAGGAAACTCGATTCTTTTTTGATTTTAGTGGAATACTAAAAAATAGGGAAAAGCTAACAAATTGGCTACATGCGGTGGGCCAAACAGAACAATTCCCGAAACTAACAGAATATAAAGTACATAATGAAGAAGTAAGTTTAACACTACTTATTGCATAAAGTTTTAAAGTGCATAAACAACCGGAGGTAAGACATGTTTGTTGATCAAGTCAAAGTGTATGTAAAAGGTGGAGACGGTGGTAACGGAATGGTTGCATACCGTCGTGAAAAGTATGTTCCAATGGGCGGGCCAGCAGGCGGAGACGGAGGTAAAGGTGCCGATGTCATATTTGAGGTAGAAGAAGGTCTAAGAACCTTGATGGATTTCCGGTATCAACGCCATTTCAAGGCAAAGCGTGGAGAACATGGAATGTCTAAAAATCAGCATGGTAAAAATGCGGAGCCGATGCTTGTAAAGGTTCCACCTGGAACCGTCGTAACAGATGATGATACAGGTGTGGTCATCGCGGATTTAACACAGCATGGTCAAAGAGCAGTCATTGCGAAGGGTGGCCGTGGCGGAAGAGGCAACTCCCGATTTGCGACACCTGCCAATCCAGCACCGGAAATTGCTGAAAATGGTGAGCCTGGACAGGAGCGTTATGTAAGACTCGAACTAAAGGTTTTAGCTGACGTAGGACTTGTTGGTTTTCCAAGCGTAGGAAAATCAACCTTATTATCCGTTGTGTCTGCAGCAAAACCAAAAATTGCAGAATATCATTTTACTACAATTGTTCCAAACCTTGGAGTTGTAGAAGCAGAAGATGGACGCAGCTTTGTAATGGCCGATCTTCCAGGTCTCATTGAAGGGGCACATCAAGGTGTTGGTCTTGGACATCAATTTTTACGGCATATTGAAAGAACGAGAGTCATTGTTCATGTTATTGATATGTCTGCAATGGAAGGGCGCGATCCTTACGAAGATTATCGTACGATCAATCAAGAATTAAAGGAATATAATCTTCGTTTAACTGAACGTCCGCAAATTATTGTTGCAAATAAAATGGATATCCCCGAAGCGGAAGAAAATTTAAAGGTATTTAAAGACAAGCTTCAGGAGGATGTTAAAATTTTTCCGATTTCGGCTATTACAAGACAAGGTCTTCGTGATTTGTTATTTACTATTGCCGACTTGCTTGAAACGACTCCAGAATTTCCACTTGAAGTTGAAGAGGATACAAGCAATCATCGTGTGATGTACCGTCATGAAAAAGAAGAAGTGGATTTTGTGATTTCACGTGAAAGTGATGGGTCATTTGTGATTACCGGGGAACGAGTTGAAAAACTCTTTAAAATGACTGACTTTTCAAGGGATGAATCTGTGAAACGATTTGCCCGCCAACTAAGGGGAATGGGAATCGATGACGCACTTCGTGAAAAAGGTGCAAAACACGGAGATATCGTAAAATTACTCGAATATGAATTTGAATTTATAGAATAAATAGAATGTAAAGTAGGGGGAGTAGCTTACATGGATGGCAAATTCTATCTGGTTCGTGAGGATGTACTTCCAGAAGCGGTTCGTAAAACCTTAGACGCCAAGGAATTATTAGACAGTGGGCAAGCGCAGTCAATTGCAGAAGCTACACAAAAAGTAGACTTGAGCAGAAGTGCCTATTACAAATACAAAGACACTGTCTTTCCTTTTCACACAACGGTTAAAGAAAAAATTATTTCATTATTTTTTCATCTGGAGGACCGCTCTGGTACACTTTCACAATTATTAAGAACTGTGGCAGACACTGGTTGTAATGTGTTAACAATCCACCAAACAATTCCGCTTAGGGGAAAAGCGAACGTAACACTCTCATTAAATACATCAGGCATGCATGGTGAAGTAACTGACCTCCTTACTAAACTTCGAAAACTCGAATTTGTAGATAAAGTTGAAATTCTTGGAACAGGAGCATAGGGGGAGACGAGATGAATATTACGACCGTAGGATTTTTGGGGCCAAACGCAACATTCACAGCACAAGCGGTTGCAAACATTTTTCCTGGTAAGGAAAACAAACCGTATCGGACAATCCCTGCATGTATTGATGCAGTGGAAAATGGGGAAGTCGATGTAGCTGTTGTTCCAATTGAAAATACAATTGAAGGAACTGTAAATTTAACAATTGACTATTTAATTCATGAAAAGCAATTGAAAATTGTTGGTGAAGTGATTATTCCGATTAAACAGCATTTAATGGTACACCCAGAGAATACGAACGATTGGGAAAGAGTTGAAGGAATTTATTCACACCCCCATGCGATTGCACAATGTCATAAATTTTTATACAATAGCTTTCCAAATATACAGCCGATTGAAGCTAGTTCAACTGGTGCCTCAGCTAAATTCGTAAGTGAGCATCCTGATCAAAAGTTAGCAGCGATTGCTAATTCATTTGCTGCCGAGGAATATGGTTTAACGATTGTTAGGCATGATATTCACGATTTTGACAACAATCATACTCGATTTGTTGTCCTTCATAAAGAGATGCTAGATTTAGAAATTCCGAAAGACAATACAGGTAATAAAACAACATTAATGGTTACATTGCCATCAGACCAAGCTGGAGCACTACATCAAGTATTATCTGTATTTGCGTGGCGAAAATTAAATTTATCAAAAATCGAATCAAGACCTATGAAAACAGGTCTTGGAAATTACTTCTTTTTAATTGATATTGAACAAAAAATGGATGAAATATTAATCCCAAGTGCAATTGCTGAATTAGAGGCACTGGGAAGTGGGGTTACCGTGTTAGGAAGCTATCCATATTATCGAATTTAAGACTTGGCCTCTGGCTAAGTCTTTATTTTTTTACAGCATGGCAAGTATCTTTACTGCACATAATTTGTGAAGCCTACGCATAAGTTGTGATGAGAAATAGTGGCAATTTGCCTATTTTGTCATAGTATGTATGGACTTATGTATAGGAGGGGAAAATCGCGTGAAGATCCATATCGTTCAAAAAGGCGACACCTTATGGGAAATTGCGGAAAAATATGGAGTCGACTTTGGGGAACTAAAAGCCGTTAATACCCAGTTGAGCAATCCGGATATGATTATGCCTGGTATGAAAATTAAAGTACCAACTGGAACTGTTCATGTAAAAAAAGAAGCACAAATTGGCGGGGCCAAAAAAGAAGCACAAATTTATGTAGCACCTAAAAAGGAAGAGCAAATTCAACATCCATTTGCTAACATTACTCCGCAACCATTTCCAGTAATGGAAGTAGAAGAAGAGGTACCAGAGGTCGAAGAGGAAGTTAAAGGAGTAGAAACTGGTCCATATATTCCTCAAATGCCGCAAATGCCAATGATGCCACAGATGCCAGTAGCACCACCACAAATGCCCGTGATGCCACAGCCGCAATATCAGCCGCTAGAAATTGATATCAATAATTTTAATTTGATGGGGATGGGGATGCCACAAATTCCAACAGCACCACAGAATGTTTTACCAGGGATGCTGTCACCAGAGGAAGATGATTTTGAATCAGAGGAGGATTTTGGAGTAGAGATGCCACAAATGCCTGTAATGCCACAAATGCCGATACAACAGCCTGTAATGTTCAATAATTGCGTGCCAATTTCACCTGTAATGCCTGGTTATGGTTTTAATTTTGTTCCAGGGTTTCAGGGTGGTTTCCCGCCACAGGGACCATTTAACCCTATGAGTGGATTCCCACGTACAGAAGGTGTAAAAGAGGAAGTTAAAGAAGAAATGGCACCTTTCCCAGCAGCACCTATTCAAATGCCACCTGTTCAAATGCCACAACCACATCCATTTGAAATTGATATTAACAATTTTAATATCATGCAGACACAAATGCCTCAAATGGTCGGGGGTGTGGAAGAAGAAATGGAAGAAGCTGAAATGCCACTAATGCCACAAATGGCACCAATGCATGCACCGCCGTTTCCAATGGGCCCATGTGTACCGGTTTCACCTGTAATGCCTGGACCTGGCTTTACTGGAGGCTTCCCAGGACCAGGAGCAGGACCGATGCCGTTTGGACCAGGTATGCCAATGCAAACTGCTCCGCAAGGTGTAAGTCCAGTGATGAGTAACAATCCATTTGGTAATTCAACAGCACCAGGTTTTGCAGGACCAATGAATCCACAAATGATGCCATCACAATTCTATAATAAAAGAGATTGTGGTTGCGGTGGATCAAAGCCGCCATATGTAGGGCAATTTCCACAACAAGGATTTCCGATGGGTCAACCAGGATTTCCGGGACAATTTCCACAACAAGGTTTTCCAATGGGGCAACCAGGATATCCAGGACAATTTCAACCACAATTCCAAGGTGGTTCTCCAGGATATCAAGGTGGACCATTTGCTATGAATCCAAATCAACAAATGGCGTTTAACCCAATGTATAACATGCCTGATGTCGATGAAGACCTAGATTAAAGTAAATTCTTACAAATTTGCAAGGGCGAATAGGAAATTCGTCCTTTTATTTTTTAGTATAGTGGTTTAAGAAAAATTTATTTTGAACATGTTAAAAACATCAAGAAAAAATTTGCCCAAAATTTTAATAACCTTCTAATAACTAACAGAAATAATCCTCCTTTGAAAAGCCAACCTAAATATGAACATGTATTTTGTTCAAAAGGTCAAAGGGGGTTATTGTATTGAGGAAAATACTCTATTCAGTTTCAACTGCAGCATTATTGCTTGGGGGTCTAACGGCTTGTAATACCAACCAAGGGGCAGCTCCAAATCAGAATTATAATGATAATGCCAGACCTATTGGGTATTACTCAAACGAAAATGTTCGTGACGATAATATCCGCAACGGAAATGGATATCGTCTCCGCGACAACGATGGTCCATTAACAGAGATTATGGACCGCAATGGCAACAATTTCAACAGAAACAACCGCACCGGCGTTATGAACAACAGGAACGACAGAAATAACAGAACCGGTATCATGAACAATCGGTTTTACAGAAATAACAACACCGGTCTTCTAGACAACGATAGAACAAGAAACAATCGTCCTGGAATTATGAATTATCGCGATGAACAGCGCCGAAATGGCATAATGAATAATCGCGATGGTCGTACAATAAACCCTTATAATGATGGCAACCCAAATACAATTGGATATAATAGACATGGATATGCCGATCGCAACTATAGCAGCCATCTCAATGACAATAACCATAAGGTTCAAACATATGGATATTACAATGACAATGGAAATTTAGTTCGTAAAATTTCCGAACGGGCTGCAAAAGTTAAAAATGTCGACGATGCTCGTGTTATCGTGACAGATGATAATGTATTGATTGCTGTTGATACGAATGACAATAACAACCGCAATAATGTTCAGAATGCAGTTGAAAAGGCAGTTGCACCACTAGCAGGTAATCGAAATGTCAATGTTGTGACTGATGAGGGTACTTTTACACGAGTACGTGACATCGATAATGACATTCGTAAT
Source organism: Bacillus sp. JJ1566 (assembly GCF_036962685.1). Taxonomy (NCBI): domain Bacteria; kingdom Bacillati; phylum Bacillota; class Bacilli; order Caryophanales; family Bacillaceae; genus Bacillus; species Bacillus sp. JJ1566. Next base: position 137,407 of record NZ_JBALOP010000007.1, read on the forward strand.
GGAAACAGACGCGAAACGATCGATGCTGACATAAAGGACCTCTTTAACAACATTGGAAATACCATTAAAGAACCGTTTACAAATCATAATAGGGGTTAAGTATATGGGGTGTCCTTTTGGGGCATCCTTTTTTTATTGAGAAAAAAAGTGAAAAATATTGGATAAACCTGTTAATTTTGGTCACACTAATGGATGTAGGGCGGTCATCGCAAAAATCTAAATATAACTTTATTCAGCGGAATAAAGTTATAGCTTCCGGCGGATGCCACGATTTTTCAACGGAAATTTTTCAAGCAGTAACTAACAACGCCACTTCCTGTGGCAACGTCTTTTTGACCCACTTCCTGTGGGCCTAAAAATCGAGCGGCAAATACGCCAATGCGCATTTGATTTAATAGTTGGCAACTAATTGTAAGAGGTGATGCCAAAATGAGAACGATCGTAAAAGTGATCGTTTGTCTAGCAGTTGTATTAATATTGCCAAGCTTTTCAGGAAACAGTGCAGAATTAACTGAGGAAAATGATGCAGTTCAAGAGGTGAATGGTCCGTTGGAAGTCACGGTCATTCTTGAACGTGTTTATGTGGATGGTGAGGTAAGTGAAGAAATTCTGAAAGAAACTATCCTATCGATGGAAGACTTTTGGGCATATTACGACGATTGGAGCTTAGTACATCAGGATGAAAATCAGGTTGTTTTTCAACAACGTATAGACGATATTTCGCCATTACTTAAAACAAATGGCTATTTTGGCTTGACTGAAGATGGAATTTTATCTATTTTTAACGGAAAACCCGATGAATCTGATAAAGTCATTCAATCATTCTTTCAAATTGATGTTGAAAAGCTTGAAAGTTACCAGCATGATTTATTAAAAAAAGGCATCAAGGTTGGCACAAAGGACGAATATATTAATGTGATTGAAACCTATAAAACATATACATCCTCCCCTTAATACTTAGACATTGGAGAGACTAGAAAAACTTCTAGTCTCTCTTTTACTTTTATTCATCCTTTTTAGTCTTTTTTTGTTGAATATGATAAAATGATGTACAGCAAAGTAGGGGAGAGAAGATGTTTGATTGAATTTATTAAAGGAACGGTTGATTATATAAATCCTGAATACATAGTTATTGAAAATAACGGAGTAGGCTATCAAATATATACGCCTAATCCATTTGTTTTTAATAGAGAAAAACAGGAAACTGTTTATACATATCAGCATGTTAGGGAGGATATATTGGCTCTCTATGGCTTTAAGACACGTGAAGAACGTGCTTTATTTTTGAAATTAATAAGTGTTACAGGGATTGGTCCCAAAGGTGGGCTTGCGATTCTTGCATCTGGCGAACCTGAGCAGGTCATTCGAGCGATTGAGAATGAGGATGAAAAATTTTTAATAAAGTTTCCTGGTGTTGGAAAAAAGACAGCTCGCCAAATCATTTTAGATTTAAAAGGAAAGCTTCATGACCTGATACCTTCATTTCAAGCTGATTTATTTTCTGAAGATCATGAGTTTGAGAGAGATACCAGTCAGACAGAGCTTGATGAAGCTGTTGAAGCTTTAAAAGTGTTAGGTTATGCAGAAAGAGAAATCAATAAAGTCTTGCCTGAATTAAGAAAAGAGAAGTTATCTACAGATCAATATATTAAGAAGGCTTTACAAAAGCTATTAAAATAAGGGGGTTGCTTGAATGGAGGACAGAATCGTTTCAGGGAGTGCTAATTACGAAGAGTCAGCAATCGAGCAGAGCCTTAGACCGCAAACCTTATCCCAATATATTGGACAAGAAAAGGTAAAATCAAATTTATCTATTTTTATTGAGGCTGCAAGAATGAGGCAGGAAACCTTGGACCATGTCTTATTATATGGCCCTCCTGGGCTCGGGAAAACGACACTTGCTACCATTATTGCGAACGAAATGGGCGTAAATATACGCACCACCTCTGGTCCAGCGATTGAAAGGCCTGGAGACCTAGCAGCTATTTTGACAGCACTTGAACCAGGTGATGTCCTATTTATTGATGAAATCCATCGACTTCAACGTTCAATCGAGGAAGTATTATATCCTGCAATGGAGGATTTTTGTTTGGATATCGTGATCGGAAAAGGACCAGGGGCACGCTCTGTCAGACTCGATTTGCCCCCCTTTACTTTAGTCGGAGCAACCACACGAGCTGGTTCTTTATCCGCACCATTACGGGATAGATTTGGTGTGCTTAGTCGTCTTGAATATTACAATGAAAATCAGCTTGCTGATATCGTAGCAAGGACAGCGGAATTATTAGAGGTTGAAATCGATAAACAGGCTGCACATGAAATCGCAAGACGGTCAAGAGGAACACCAAGGATTGCCAACCGTTTGCTAAGGCGGGTAAGGGATTTCGCACAAGTTCAAGGAGACGGAACGATAACGACACAAATGGCAAATAATGCTTTAGAATTACTTCAGGTTGACCGTTTAGGACTTGATCATATTGACCATAAATTACTTAAAGGAATCATTGAGAAGTTTCGTGGTGGTCCAGTTGGACTTGAGACTATTTCAGCCACAATCGGTGAAGAGGCTCTTACAATTGAAGATGTTTACGAGCCATACCTTCTTCAAATTGGCTTTTTGCAGAGAACCCCACGTGGTCGAGTCGTAACGGACCTTGTTTATCGACATTTTCAAATTGAGATTCCGAAGGAGTAAATGAAACATGGGAAAAATGCTAATGATAATGGGTATTCTATTATTAGTTATTGGTTTTATCATGCATTTTATTGGAAAGCTTCCAGGGGATATTGTCGTAAAAAAGGGAAATACAACCTTCTATTTTCCAATAGTAACATCAATAGTAATTAGCATTCTTTTATCATTGATTTTTTATGTATTTGGTCGGTTTCGTTAAAATTAACTTTATTCAGTCAAGGTCAACTTGACTGAATAAAGTCAAAGCCTCTGGCGGATGCCACAGATTTTCAAAGGAAACTTTTCGAGCATAAGATCA
>NZ_JBALOP010000007.1:140466-146006 GCF_036962685.1 Bacillus sp. JJ1566
CGCCAAGGTGCATTTGATATAGGAATAAGGTGAAAATATGAAAGTAGATTTATTTGATTTTGATTTGCCAGAGGAATTAATTGCGCAAACTCCACTGGAAAATCGAGAGGCATCAAGATTAATGGTAGTGGATAAGGAAACGGGTGAAATCACCCATACACATTTTCACTCCATCCTGTCTTACTTAAATGAAGGAGATTGCCTTGTCCTAAATGATACGCGTGTGCTTCCTGCTCGTCTTTATGGCGTTAAAGAAGACACTGGTGCAAAAGTAGAGGTGCTTCTTCTAAAACAAAAAGATGGAGATACTTGGGAAACACTTGTAAAGCCAGCAAAGCGTGTAAAGGAAGGCACTGTGTTAACCTTTGGTGATGGTCGATTAAAAGCAACATGCACGGAAATCGGCGATCACGGTGGCAGAATGTTGGACTTTCACTATGAGGGAATTTTTTATGAGGTCTTAGATGCGTTAGGTGAAATGCCGTTGCCTCCATATATTCATGAGCAATTGGACGACAAAGAGCGATACCAAACAGTTTATGCGAAACATCGTGGGTCAGCCGCTGCACCTACAGCAGGGCTTCATTTTACAGAAAAACTACTTCAAGAAATTCGTGACAAAGGTGTACATATAGCTTTTATTACCCTGCATGTTGGGTTAGGAACCTTCCGCCCGGTAAGCTCAGACACAATTGAAGATCATGATATGCATTCGGAATTCTATCAGATGACTGACGAAACGGCTACATTGCTAAACGAAGTGAAAGCAAAGGGTGGAAAAATCATTTCTGTAGGAACGACTTCGACCAGAACACTTGAAACCATAGTGAAAAAACATGGGAAATTTGTAGAGTCAAGTGGATGGACAAGTATATTCATTTATCCTGGATATCAATATGAGGCAATTAATGGACTCATCACAAACTTCCATCTTCCAAAGTCAACTCTCATCATGCTTGTAAGTGCTTTAGCTGGGCGCGAGAATATCCTCCATGCCTATAATGAAGCAGTAAAAGAACGTTATCGATTTTTTAGCTTCGGAGACGCAATGCTTATTAAATAATAGGAAATTTCGGGGAGTGACACACCACTACCCACAATAAAGGAGACAGTAATCAGTGACGGCAATAAAATACGAACATATTAAAACTTGTAAGCAAACAGGTGCAAGATTAGGAATTGTACATACACCACATGGTTCTTTTGAAACGCCTGCATTTATGCCGGTTGGAACTCTTGCAACGGTAAAAACAATGTCACCTGAAGACCTAAAGGAGATGGGAGCTGGTATTATTTTAAGTAATACTTATCATCTTTGGTTAAGACCAGGACATGACATCATTAAAGAAGCAGGTGGCCTGCATAAATTCATGAACTGGGATAGGGCAATCCTGACAGATTCAGGTGGATTCCAAGTATTTAGTTTAAGTGAATTTAGAGAAATTAAGGAAGAAGGCGTTCATTTCCGCAATCATTTAAATGGAGATAAGCTATTTTTATCTCCTGAAAAAGCAATGGAAATTCAAAATGCTCTTGGATCTGATATTATGATGGCATTTGATGAATGCCCGCCATATCCGGCCAGCTTCGAATACATGAAAAAATCAGTAGAACGTACGAGTAGGTGGGCAGAGAGATGTTTAAAAGCTCACAGTCGCCCACAGGACCAAGGACTATTTGGTATTATTCAGGGAGGGGAATATGAGGAACTTCGAAAACAAAGTGCAAAAGATTTAGTATCCTTAGATTTTCCTGGGTATGCAGTCGGTGGTTTATCTGTTGGTGAGCCTAAGGATGTGATGAATAGAGTTCTCGAATTTACAACACCACATTTACCAGATGATAAGCCTAGATATTTAATGGGAGTAGGTTCGCCGGATTCTTTGATTGACGGAGCAATCCGAGGTATCGACATGTTTGACTGTGTTCTTCCAACCAGAATTGCTCGTAATGGGACCCTTATGACCAGTGAAGGAAGATTGGTTGTGAAAAACGCAGAATATGCACGCGATTTTAGACCATTAGATGAAAATTGTGATTGCTATACTTGTAAAAATTACAGTCGTGCATACATTCGACACTTAATTAAGACAAGTGAAACATTTGGAATTCGACTTACTACTTATCATAACCTGCATTTTCTGTTAAAATTAATGGAGCAAGTCAGACAAGCGATTCGCGAAGATCGTCTTGGAGACTTCCGCGAAGAATTTTTCGAGCGATACGGGTTTAACAAACCAAACGCGAAAAACTTCTAAATAAAGAAAAATGTAATTATGATAAAGCGGGAGGTGAAATGAATGGAAGGTATTTTAGGTACAGTTGGTCCTTTAATTTTAATGTTTGCGATTTTCTATTTCTTATTAATTCGTCCACAACAAAAGCGTCAAAAGGCAACAGTTCAAATGCAGTCAAGCCTTGCAAAAGGTGATAAAGTAGTGACAGTTGGCGGATTACACGGAATTATTGATTCAATCGATGAAAACAAGGTAGTCATTAAATCAGGAAATGCGAATCTTACATACGACAGACAAGCAGTACGTGATGTCATTAAGGACTAATTGAATTCAGCAAAAAAGAGCGTCTCACAACGCTCTTTTTTTATGCTTCTCTTCTTGATGGAGTGGTCATATTCACTCCGAAAATTCCACCAATGACAGCAGCTGCTAGGAAGCCAGCATGATATATTGTTTGTTCTGCAGAAAATGTAGCATCATAGCCTAAGAACTGTACAATAAACACAATGATGGAATACAAAATGCCTGTTCCACCGCCAATTAGCCAGCCTTTTTCCTTTCCTTTTCCACCTGATACAAACCCTCCAGCAAAAAGTGCAAGGAAGGAAGCACCTAAAATTACCCAAGACATGGATGATTCTTGAAGTGAAGTAAAACGCATTAATAGTGAAATAAGTAAACTTGATACAATAACAATTACAAAAATTGCTACAACACCATAAACCATTGCAACTCCCATTTTTCTCATGTCGATTCTCTCCCCCTCAATTTACCTTAGTACGAGCATATTCATGTCCAATATGAATTAGAATAAGAAGTACAAACTTTTCTTGTCCCAACTAAGAAGTTCTGAAAAAACCTATGAGTAAATGTTTTTCTTCATTTTGAGTAAACTAACATGTGCTAAGCTTTTTAAAATTTTTTATATGAGAGGGGGCTTTCGTTTTGGGCGAATACCTCATCATAATTGGGAGGACGGTTTTACTTTATTTTATTATCCTAATGATTTTTAGATTGATGGGTAAGCGTGAAATAGGAGAACTTAGTCTTCTAGATTTAATCGTATCAATGATGATTGCTGAAATGGCTGTCATTGCGATTGAAACGACAGATGATCCAATTTTACACTCCGTTGTACCGATGGTTTTACTTCTAGTAATCCAATACACTCTTGCCCTCCTTTCACTAAAAAGTAAGAAAATAAGAGAGATTATCGATGGTAAACCAACCGTTATTATTAACAGGGGAAAAATTGATGAACATGCGATGAGACAACAACGTTATAATTTTGATGATCTGATGATGCAACTGCGCGAAAAAAATGTGAAGAACTTAGCGGATGTAGAGTTTGCCATATTAGAGTCTTCAGGTGACTTATCCGTGCTCGCAAAAGGAAAGAATCAACCTTCCGAAACATCAGATTACACAATGGATTTACCACTTATACTTGATGGGGAAATCCAAGAAGAACATTTAAATCAAATTAACAAATCGGAATTTTGGCTGAGGTCTGAAGTGAAGAAGCTTGGGCATAGCAATATTAAGGAAATTGCCTATTGTAGCTATCACCACGGGAAACTACATGTTGATATCAAAGATGAAAAAAGGTAACCGATATGGGTTACCTTTTCTTCGTTTATAACAGCAATGAAAGTTTTGGACCAATAATTGGTATTCTTTTAACCTCTTCTTTCGTTAACAGTTTAAAAATAAATAACAGAATGACATAGACGAATGATGTTACTCCTATTGCAGCAAGTGTCCTTATAGCAAGTGAGGCATCTATTAAGAACATTTGATAAAAATAATGACCTGCTACCCCGGAAAGGATCATTGTAATCCCGCTCTTAATATAATCCCGAATATAGAAGCTATAGGAGATTACTTTCACAATCGTTGAAAAGTGAAGTAATGTGACAAGCATCATTCCAATGACAATGGCAAGTGCGGCCCCCATGATCCCTAAGGATGGTCTTGTTGCAAGAATAAAAATTGCAGCTGTTTTAATGAAATTTCCGATAAAACTATTGATCATCGCTGCCTTTGCTAAATCGAGTGCCTGTAACGTTGCTTGGAGAGGTCCTTGAAAATAATAAAAGATAAAAAACGGTGCCATTACTTTTATATAGATGGCCGAATTACTATTTCCGTACATAAGCTCCATGACAGGTGAAGCAAACACATATAAAACAACAATTGACAAGCCTCCTGACACGAGTGATAAACGTAACGCCTGTTTAAGGCGATATTCGATTAACAATGATTGCTTTTTTGCTGCAGCTTCACTTATTGACGGTACAAGAGCTGTTGAAAGTGAAGTCGTTATAAAAGATGGAAGCATGAGCAATGGCAAGGCAAACCCCGTGAGTTCTCCATATTGTCTTGTCGCAAGATGGGTAACAACACCAGCAATCGCTAAACTTTGGGCAACTACAATCGGTTCAAAAAACCACGAAATTGAACCGATTAATCTGCTACCTAATGTTGGAACTGCAATTCGTGTCAAATCATTGAATGTTTCTTTTCCGTTCCTAGCAGCTTTGAAAAAGTTTTTTCGAATCCGAATCCGTTTTTTCATTTTAAACATAAAGAATAAATAGAGTAACGACATGAATTCTCCAACAACAGCTGAAAGCATTGCACCTGCTGCTGCATATTCAATGCCCATCGGTAAAAATGCTTTTGTAAATACATACACTAACGTAATCCTGACGACTTGTTCAATGACCTGTGAATAAGCAGGCGGCTTCATATTTTGACGACCTTGGAAGTAGCCGCGGAGAACGGACGAAATCGCCACAATCGGAACAATCGGTGAAATAGCTAATAAAGGATAATAGGTTCGTTGGTCAGTGAGTAGAGTCTCGGATAACAAAGGTGCAAGAAAAATCATCATTGGGGTAAAGATAATACTTAATATGCCTGTAATTGATAGAGAGACCACTAGAATTTTTTTAATTCTTCTCTTATCACCCTGAGCCTCGGCTTCTGCTACTAATTTCGATATTGCCACTGGCAGCCCCATTTGGGTTAATGTAATAGTGAGGACAAATGTAGGGATTGCCATCATATAAAGCCCTACGCCTTCTTCACCAATAAGCCGTGCGACAACAATTCTATTGATAAATCCTAATATTCTTGTAATGAGTCCTGCGATAATTAAAATTAATGTTCCTTTAAGGAATGTTTGCTTTGACAATTCATTTTCCCTACCTTCTCAAAAAAGGTGATATCATTTACAATTAACTATATGCTTGGTATGTGGCCAAGCATGACAAGTATCGTTAACTTCATTCAGCAGAA
>NZ_JBALOP010000007.1:146116-155518 GCF_036962685.1 Bacillus sp. JJ1566
ACCCACATCGTGTGGGCCAAAAATCTGGGAGCAAATACGCCAAGGCGCATTTGATTAGAGTAGAAAAATGGGAGAGATGACGAGTGAACCAAGGAGAGACTCACATGTATGACAAATTTCGTGAAACAATTCGTCCATTTTTACAAAGTAAGCTGGAAGAATTTGTTTTGTACGGATATGACAGTGTGAAAGAGGAGGAACTTTGGGAGTTCCTGAAAAATAAAACATGGAGAAAAGAAAAAGAAGAGAAGCTTTTATATCAAATTGTTAGCGATATTTTGTCTATTAAAGTTGGAGATTATATGAACTATGCTACTGTGGAGGCTTTCAAAGCACCAAATTGGTTTGAGGGCGAAGGAAAAGACGTATTAGATAAATTACTATAGTCCACTATTATATGGATGTGGGTTATCATTTACGAAAACTGTAATTGACATGAAAATCGCATTGTTTCATAATTGTGATGGAGGGCTTAAAGGACAAGCTATGTTGTATAAACTCAAAAATATAAAATTTCGTTCGTTGTTTTGATGTCTAGCTCTAGGCGCCATCGGCTCGAGGTCATAAGCCAATCGCTTCTGAAGGCAAAAAGCGCCTTCTGTCAGCGCTCGTCTTATGCTTGTCGCCGATAGACAGGCGCCTTGCGCTTTTCTAATTAAAGGAGGATCTACATACTTATGGTTAAAAAAGGCCGCATCGTGGTGTTTTTCGTATTGGTGCTTCTCTTTGGAGCCTTAATCGGAACTACCGGTACAGACACCGCAAAAAACATTAAATTAGGACTCGACCTCCAAGGTGGATTTGAAATTCTCTATGAGGTAAAGCCAGCCAAGGAAGGCGATATCATTGATAGAGAAGCCCTAGTTAGTACGGTAAATGCATTAACTAACCGTGTCGACGTGCTAGGGGTAAATGAGCCAAATATTCAAATTGAAGGTAAAGATCGTGTTCGTGTGCAATTAGCAGGTGTAGAAGACCAAGATAAGATTCGTGAAATTCTATCAACACAAGCTAAGCTTACGTTTAGAGATGTAAACGATAATGTCTTACTGGATGGCTCTCAATTAGCACAAAATGGTGCTAAACAATCATTTGATGAAATGGGCAGACCGTCTGTTGCCTTAACAGTTAAAAATTCCGACGATCTGAAAAATGCAACCCAAAAGGTTCTGGATTTTGGTACTCCAAATAACCTTATGGTGATATGGTTAGACTTTGAAGAAGGTGTTGATTCCTTTGAGGCTGAGAGTAAGAAACCAAATCCAAAATACCTTTCAGCTGCAGGTGTAGACCAAGTATTTAACACAAAAACAGTTTCAATCACCGGTGGTAATTTTACCGTTGATTCAGCAAAAGAACTTGCCTCCTTGTTGAACGCAGGTGCACTTCCTGTTGATTTGGAAGAAATATATTCAACATCAGTTGGAGCAAAATTCGGTGAGCAGGCATTAGACAAAACCGTTTTCGCAGGGGCAATTGGGATTTTCTTAGTGCTATTATTTATGCTTGTATTTTACCGCTTCCCTGGTTTAATTGCTGTGGTTACTTTAAGTATCTTTGTTTATTTAAACTTACTAGTTTTCGACTGGATGAATGCAGTGCTAACTTTACCAGGTATAGCAGCCTTAATCCTCGGAGTAGGTATGGCGGTCGATGCTAATATTATTACCTACGAAAGAATAAAGGAAGAGATAAGGTCCGGGAAATCAATCTTGTCTGCATACCGTACAGGTAGTAAGAACTCATTCCTGACTATCTTTGATGCAAATATTACAACAATCTTAGCAGGTGTGGTCTTATTTATATTTGGTACAAGTGCCGTAAAAGGCTTTGCAACTATGTTAATTGTAAGTATTTTATTAAGCTTCTTAACTGCAGTATATGGAAGCAGACTTTTACTAGGGCTATGGGTTAACAGTAAATTTTTAAATAAGAAGCCAAGCTGGTTTGGTGTCAAGGAAAGTCAGATTCGAAACTTAGCGGATGCCGATCCAGAAGGAAATTTCCCAACCCGATTCGATCGCTTTGATTTTGCGAAGCATAAGAATAAATTCTTTATTGGATCAGGAATTATGGTCATCGTAGGTATAGCAGTATTGGTAATATTTAGACTAAATCTTGGTATTGATTTTGTTGCTGGTACCCGTATGGATGTCCTTGCAGACCATCCAATTTCTCAAGAAGAATTAACAGATGAACTTGGTAAGCTAAATTTAGAAGCTAAGGAAATCATTATTTCTGGAAATAATAATGAGACTGGGGTTGCTCGATTTGACGAGGAGCTTTCAAAAGATGAAGTAAGTAAAGTTAAAGCTCATTTCCATGATCTATATGGAGCAGACCCTAACGTAAGTACAGTTTCTCCAACTGTAGGCAAAGAATTAGCACGTAACGCAGTTATTGCAAGCTTAATCGCGATGCTTGGCATTATCATTTATGTTGCTTTCCGATTTGAGTGGTTAATGGGATTAGCTGCGATTGTAGCGCTTGTCCATGATGCATTCTTTATGATTGCGTTCTTTAGTATCACTCGTCTTGAGGTGGATGTCACATTTATCGCGGCAATTTTAACCATTATCGGTTATTCAATCAACGATACAATTGTTACCTTTGATAGAATTCGTGAACTTTTAAAGAAGAAAAAGCGTATTAAAACATATGAAGACCTTGCAAGTGTCGTGAATAGTGGATTAAGACAGACATTAAATCGTTCTGTTAACACAGCTATAACCGTTCTCTTCACAAGTTTTGCCTTATTATTATTTGGTGGACAGGCTATTACCAACTTCTCATTTGCCTTAACAATCGGATTAGTAGCTGGTATGTATTCATCCATCTTTATTGCAGCACAGCTTTGGTTAGTATGGAAGACTAAGCAAATTACAAAAAAACAATCTGTAAAAACAGAGACTGAACCACAAGTGTAAACAGTAAAAAGTCGTGAGTATATCACGGCTTTTTATTTTCTCTAATAGACTTGATGAGCAGTTCTGATTTAGGATACACTAAAATGCATGTGTCGTATTCTCAAACTTACATTGAGAGGATGAGATTTTTTGAATGAGAATGACCGTTTTAAACAGGCAGAAAAAGCCATCATCATTGGTGTTGTTGGCAATATTATACTGGCCATTATTAAGTGGGTAATTGGGGTCCAGTCCAATAGTCGAGCGCTGATCGCTGACGCAGTCCACTCGGCTTCAGATGTGGCAGGCTCAGTAGCTGTATACATCGGAGTGCGTGCTGCCAAAAGACCACCTGATGAGGATCATCCATATGGGCATGGAAAAGCAGAGTCCGTTTCCGCTATCATTGTTGCGGTATTACTAGCACTTGTTGGATTTGAAATAGGAAAAGCTTCCATTGAGGCATTCTTTAAGCCGATTGATGTACCAAAGACCATGGCTATTTATGCGGTCATATTTTCAATTATCATTAAGGAACTGATGTTTCGATATAAATACAACCTTGGAAAAAAGATAAAGAGTGATGCCCTCATTATTAATGCGTATGATGATCGTTCCGATGTATTCGCATCCTTTGCAACCCTTGTAGGAATTGTTGGGGCCATTCTCGGTGGATATTTAGGGGTGGATTGGCTTGTTTATGCCGACCCTGTTGCGGGACTTGTTGTTGCAGGTCTAATTGTCAAAATGGCCTGGGAATTTGGAACGGAAGCAATACATAATACGTTAGACCATGTTTTACATGATGAAGATACAACGGAATTTAGAAAACTGGTCATGTCAGTTCCAGAAGTAAAAAAAATTACAGAACTTCATGCACGTGAACATGGGCATTACGTGATTGTTGATTTGAAAATTTCAGTTGATCCATACATAACGGTAGAAGAAGGTCATAAAGTCGGGAAAAAAGTAAAAGCAAAGCTGATGAAATATGCCCAAGTACATAATGTTTTTATCCATATAAATCCATACTCAGAAGATGATTAACGCAATATATAAAAAATGTCAATCATTGTAACACATCTATCGCTCCTGTATAATGATGTGGTTAGGAGTGAGACTTTTGTTACAATCGAAAACTCGTTGGAAAGTAAATGAATACAACCAGATAAATATAAATCTACTAGTTAAAGAACTACAGGTTACACCTCTAGTAGCATCTCTTCTAGTGAATAGAGGGCTCACTACCGTAGAATCAGCAAGAGAATTTTTAGAACCAGAAAGCTTAGAGTTTCACGATCCATTTTTGCTTGATCAAATGGATACGGCTATCGAGAGAATAATAAAAGCTATTGAAAACAAGGAACGGATTTTAGTGTTTGGTGATTATGATGCGGATGGTGTCAGCAGTACGACCGTTATGGTTACTGCTTTAAAAGAAAAAGGTGCAATTGTTGATTTTTATATACCAAATCGATTCACTGAAGGCTACGGACCTAACGAAACAGCTTTTCGATGGGCAAAATCAGAAGGGTTTTCTTTAATCATAACCGTAGATACAGGAATTTCTGCTCTTCATGAGGCAGAGATTGCAAAAGAATTAGAAATAGATTTAATTATTACGGATCACCATGAAGTTGGTCCGGAACTACCAGTTGCAACTGCCATTATTCATCCCAAAAAGCCCAATAGTCAGTACCCATTTAAAGAATTGGCTGGGGTTGGTGTTGCTTTTAAGGTTGCACATGCTTTACGTGGCGAAGTCCCTACAGATTTATTAGATGTGGCTGTGATCGGGACAATTGCCGACTTAGTTCCCCTACATGGAGAAAACCGTCTCCTTGCAAAAAAGGGTATAAGTGCCTTACAAAATACTACGCGTCCAGGATTAACTGCATTATTGAAAAAAGCTAAAATTGAATCCAATGAAATATCGGAAGAAACAGTTGGATTTGCAATCGGACCAAGAATTAATGCAGTTGGTCGGCTACAATCAGCAGACCCAGCAGTTGATTTATTAATGACAAGTGATCCTGAAGAAGCCTCATATATCGCTGATGAAATTGATGAACTGAATAAAGAAAGACAGCAATTGGTTAATCAAATGACAAAGGAAGCGATTCAAGAGGTTGAAGAAAACTTTCCACCTTCTTCAAATTCCGTCTTAGTCATCGCAAAGGAAGGCTGGAACTCTGGTGTAATTGGAATTGTAGCTTCTCGATTAGTAGATCGCTTCTATCGACCTACGATTGTTTTAAGCATCGATTCGCAAAAAGGGTTAGCAAAAGGCTCTGCAAGGAGTATTGCTGGTTTTAACCTATATGAGAGCCTGTCAACATGTCGTGATATATTGCCTCATTTTGGCGGACATCCAATGGCAGCTGGAATGACTCTTAAAGTTGAAGATGTTGAAGACCTTAGAAATCGATTAAATGCAATTGCGAATGAAGTGCTAACACCTGATGATTTTCAACCAATTACAACTGTAGATGCAATTTGCAGCATACAAGATGTTTCGCTTGAATCGATTATAGAAATGAACAAATTAGCGCCATATGGAATGGGAAATCCTAAACCAATCGTGCAAATTAACGATGTTAATGTCAATACAATCCGAAAGATTGGCGCAGATCAAAGCCATTTGAAAATTGTTCTCCAGGATGATCCATATACACTAGATGGAGTTGGCTTTGGGTTAGGACATACCTGTGAAGGGATTTCGCCGCTATCAAAGGTTTCGGCAATTGGAGAACTTTCCATTAATGAATGGAACAATAGTCGAAAACCACAAATTATGCTGCAAGATATTGCTGTTAATGAATGGCAATTATTTGATATTCGCGGTATGCGCGATTTTGCTTCCTACCTAGAAAAATTAAAGGATGACAAGCTTCAACTAATTGCGTTTTCGCAAGCCACAATCGATAAGCTTGGATTAACCAATCGGGATATTAGCGTTGTTTTATCACTTGAAGAAGCAGCCATGCTTCAATGCGAATCGAAGCATGTTGTTCTAATTGATCTACCAGATGAAGCTGAATTGATCAAAGCATTATTTATGGAAAGCTTCCCAGATCGCATTTATACATTATTCTTTCATGAACAAGATCATTTTTTCAGCACAATCCCGACGAGAGAGCATTTTAAATGGTTTTATGCATTCTTGGCAAAAAAAGGTCCATTTGATATGAATCGCTATGCCCACGAATTAGCAAAATATAGAGGATGGTCAACAGAAACAATTGATTTTATGTCAAAGGTGTTTTTTGAGCTAGATTTTGTTAAAATAGACAAGGGATTTATTTCTTTATCAAATCAAGCTAAGAAAAGGGATTTGACTGAATCGAGAACATATCAATTAAAAGCAAAAAGAATTGAATTGGAAAAGCAATTATTGTATTCATCATATCAACAATTAAAGCATTGGTTTGATGCAATAAATAAAGGTTCGCATTCGCTTGAGGAGGCACTAAATTAATGGATTTAAAAAAGTTTATCGAAATTGTTGACGATTATCCAAAGCCAGGAATTAAATTTAAGGATATTACTCCTTTAATGAATGACGGTGAAGCGTATAAATATGCTACTGATCAAATCGTGAAGTATGCAAGGGAAAAAGAAATTGACCTTGTTGTTGGACCAGAGGCCCGCGGCTTCATTATCGGCTGTCCAGTTGCATACTCGCATGGTGTAGGCTTTGCTCCTGTTAGAAAGGAAGGCAAGCTACCTAGGGACGTCATTAAAGTTGATTATGGACTTGAGTACGGAAAAGATGTTCTAACAATTCATAAAGATGCAATTAAACCAGGTCAACGTGTATTAATTACAGACGACTTATTAGCAACAGGTGGAACGATTGAAGCAACCATCAATCTTGTTGAACAACTTGGCGGTGTTGTAGCGGGAATTGCATTCCTAATCGAACTCACATACCTGGATGGTCGTAAAAAGTTAGACGGCTACGATGTTTTAACACTAATGAAGTATTAATTTCTTTATAAAAAAAAAGCGCTCAGGCTGAGTGCTTTTTTTAGTAGAGTTGAGATTGCAAACGGTAAAATAGCAATTTTTCAACTCTACAGGCAATATTTCTGTTATTTCCCTTTACAACTTTCAAGATTTTCAAGATAATAGAAACAATATAATCATTTTAAACAAAAGATTCAAAGAACTTATTTCTTTGAATTTTTAACTTCTAAAAAGGTGATAAAATCTATGGCAAACGAGAATGTCTTAACTCCTGGGCAAGTGATAGAAAAAGCAAAAGTCTATTTAAGTGATAAAGATATCGAGTTTATTGAGCGTGCATATAAATTTGCAGAGGAAGCTCATAAGGAGCAATTCCGTAAATCGGGTGAACCATATATTATTCATCCAGTACAAGTGGCAGGTATTTTAGTAGATCTTGAAATGGATCCTTCAACAATTGCTGGCGGCTTTTTACACGATGTAGTGGAGGACACTACTGTCACCCTTCAAGAAATCAGTGATGCATTTACTCCTGAGGTCGCAATGTTAGTTGATGGAGTAACAAAACTGGGGAAAATTAAATACAAATCTCAGGAAGAACAACAGGCTGAAAATCATCGAAAAATGTTTGTGGCGATGGCCCAGGACATTCGTGTCATTTTAATTAAGCTAGCAGATCGTTTGCACAATATGCGTACTCTTAAGCATCTCCCACCAGAAAAGCAGCGTCGGATTTCTAATGAGACACTTGAAATTTTTGCCCCGTTGGCTCACCGACTCGGTATTTCAAAAATTAAATGGGAGCTTGAAGATACAGCCTTACGTTATTTAAATCCACAGCAGTATTACCGTATCGTTAATTTGATGAAAAAAAAGCGTGCTGAACGTGAGGAGTATCTTGAGGAAGTCATTGAAGAGGTTAAGAACCATGTAGACGAGGTTTCAATCAAAGCAGACATCTCAGGTCGGCCAAAGCATATTTACAGCATTTATCGCAAAATGGTCCTTCAAAATAAGCAATTTAATGAAATCTATGATCTCCTTGCAGTTCGGATTGTCGTAAATAGTATTAAAGACTGTTATGCAGTTCTAGGAATCATCCATACTTGCTGGAAGCCAATGCCTGGTCGATTTAAAGATTATATTGCAATGCCGAAGCCAAACATGTATCAGTCTCTTCATACAACAGTGATTGGGCCTAAGGGAGACCCACTTGAGGTTCAGATACGAACAGTGGAGATGCACCAGATTGCAGAATACGGGATTGCAGCCCATTGGGCATATAAAGAAGGTAAGCAAGTTAATCAACAATCTTCATTTGAAGAAAAATTAACATGGTTCCGTGAAATTTTAGAATGGCAAAATGATGCATCAAATGCAGAAGAATTCATGGAGTCCTTAAAAATTGATTTGTTTTCCGATATGGTCTTCGTCTTTACACCAAAAGGAGATGTTATGGAGCTTCCGTCAGGCTCAGTTCCAATTGATTTTGCATACCGGATTCACTCTGAAATTGGAAACAAAACAATTGGTGCAAAAGTAAATGGGAAAATGGTGACCCTAGATTATAAGTTAAAAACTGGGGATATAATCGAGATTCTAACATCGAAGCATTCCTATGGCCCAAGTCAGGACTGGATTAAGCTTGCACAAACATCACAAGCGAAAAACAAAATTCGTCAGTTCTTTAAGAAACAACGCCGTGAAGAAAATATTGAAAAAGGAAAAGAGCTCGTTGAAAAAGAGATTCGTAATTTGGAATTTGAAGTAAAGGATATTTTAACACCTGAAAATATAAAACGAGTTGCTGAAAAATTTAATTTTTCAAACGAAGAAGATATGTATGCAGCGATAGGATATAACGGAATTACCGCTGCCCAAATCGCCAACCGGTTAACAGATAAACTGCGAAAGCAACGTGACCTTGAACAAGTTGTTGAAACAGTATCTGAGGTAAAGCAAATATCAAATCGCTCTAGAAAACGAGATTCTGGTGTACAGGTTCAAGGAATTGACAATTTATTAATCCGCCTATCAAAATGCTGTAACCCAGTTCCAGGGGATGAAATTGTCGGTTTCATTACAAAAGGTAGAGGCGTTTCTGTTCATCGTGCCGATTGTCAAAATGTCCATACAACGGATGCTCAAGCGCGACTCATTGAAGTTGAATGGGAAAGTAATTTAAATGACCGCAAAGAGTTTAATGTAGAAATTGAAATTAACGGCTTTGATCGTCGTGGTTTATTAAATGAAGTTCTCCAAGCGGTAAATGAGACAAAGACAAATATTTCTGCTGTTTCGGGAAGATCAGATCGTAATAAAATGGCAACAATTAATATGTCCATTTCAATTCAAAATGTCAGTCATCTTCATAAAGTTGTGGAACGAATTAAGCAGATTCGGGATATTTATTCAGTTCGGAGAGTAATGAGCTAACTTTATTCATGGAAGGCTGAATAAAGTTAGAACCTCTGGTGGATGCCACAAATTTTTAAAGGAAATTTTTCGCGCGTAAGATCAAAGACTA
>NZ_JBALOP010000007.1:155533-175007 GCF_036962685.1 Bacillus sp. JJ1566
AAAAATCTGGGCGCAAATAAGCCAAAGCGCATTTGATTTAAAGAAAGGAAATTGTCATGAAAGTTGTTGTACAGCGTGCAAAGGACGCGCGTGTAATCGTTCAAAATGAAGAAGTGGGTTCCATCAATAATGGGTTAATGCTTTTGGTAGGAATCACCCATACGGATACACAGGAAGATATCAAATATGTTGCAGATAAAATTGTCAATCTGCGCATTTTTGAGGACAGTGAAGGAAAAATGAATTTATCACTTCTTGATGTAGAAGGGGACATCCTTTCCGTATCACAATTCACATTATACGGAGATTGCCGAAAGGGAAGACGCCCAAACTTTATGGATGCGGCAAAACCTGAGTACGCTGAAAAAATGTACGAGCTTTTTAATGCGGAACTTCGTGAAAAAGGTGTAAATGTTGAAACAGGTTCTTTCGGAGCAATGATGGATGTCCAATTTACAAATGTGGGACCCGTCACTTTAATAATCGAAAGTAAATAAGAAAAGCGCAAGNNAGCTAGACAATAAAAAATGCCCCAAAAGCAATTGCTTTTGAGGCATTTTTTTGTAGAAAATCTATTTCCCTTTAAAATATTGAGCGAGTCCATAATAAATCCCATTTGAAACATTTTCTTGGAAATTAGTAGTATTTACCGCATATTCTTCTGTTGGATTACTAAGAAAGCCTAATTCCAACAAGACAGATGGATTTCGGTTTTCTCGTAAAACTTGATAATTCCCTTGACGATGCTGTCTGTCTTTGAAGCCAGTGTTTTTAACAAGCTCCGATTGGATGGATGAAGCGAGTCCAACATCGATGTTTTTATAATAATAGGATGTTACTCCGCGTACATTTCGGTCATAAATACTATCATAATGGATGCTCACAAAGGCATCTGCGTTTCGATAATGGGAGATACTAACCCTTGAACGTAGGCTAACATAATTATCACTATTGCGTGTCATTACTACATTTGCACCCGACGCATTTAGTTTATCAACGACCATGTTTGCTGTACGTAAATTTAGGATTTTCTCGTAAGTACCACTTACTCCAATTGCTCCACTATCATTACCACCATGACCAGGGTCTATAACAATTGTTTTTCCCTTTAAATATTGATTCACGCCCGGTCGTTCGACAATGTTCTGCGTTCCGTTAACTGAAACAATCCAACCAGCAACATAGCCAATTTTATTTCCAGGAAGGCTTATTTTAAACCAGTCCCCCTCCTTAGCAATCATTGGAAAAGAATCGCCCTCGTTTGCTCGAGCAGCAACTGGATGTGAAGTCGATGATCCTGAACGAATATTTGTGCCATTGTATAGAACTTTTACTGTGGTTTGACCCGAATTTGGTGCTTCAGTTGAAGTATCTAGCTGAATGTCTAAATACCAGCTGGCAACCCAACCTTTTGTTCCGTTTGATAATGTAATATGGCTCCAATTATTTATTTCCTCTTCAATCGTTACTTTATTCCCTTGAATTAGGTTTCCAATAATTTTTCCGGAAAGTGAACCATTATCTCGGACATTTAAGCTAGATGCTGTCACAATCCCTATTTTACCCTGTTTTGTTGGGCTTTGTGGTGGGGCAGCAGGCTGAGAAGGTTTTTCCTCTGTAGAAGAAATGCCGGCAATGAAATCTCTATGTATCCAAGCAGAACTTCCGCCAAATACGATTTCTATCCAGTTTTCTCTCTCATTCGTAATCGTAACATTTGCATTTTGTTTTAGCTTACCTACGATTCTACCTTGCAAATTTGGTTGATCCCTCACATTCAAGATAGAAGCAGTAACAGTTCCGGTCTTTTTAGTTGAGCTAGAATTAGAACTTGTATTCGAATTTGTTGAGCCAGACGACTGTTTTGCTGTGATAAATTGTGAGGAAACCCAACCATTATGTCCATTAAAGGAAATTTTAGTCCAATTCTCATTTGTTTCAATAAACCGGGCCTCGTTTCCTTTATTTAACGAACCGATTACTTGAAAACTTGTTCCAGGTCCACTACGAAATCTAAGTCCATCAACGGTAGATACAACGGTTGATGAAGAAATGAATGGAGCCTGATTAGATTGGTTTTCTGTTATGAGCCATGAAGCAACCCAGCCTGTTTTTCCAGAAGAAAGCTGTAGCTTAACCCATTCATTTTTCCTTTCAATGATTGTAAATTTTTCTCCTTGTTTGACTTGTGCTGTTCTACCGTAGGAAAGTCCTGGACCTTCTCTCACATTTAAAACAGGAGTATTGATGACTGCGATATTTTCTGCATTTGTGAGTTTTCCAGGGTTTGTTGTAACTGAAAAAATAATCGCAAGTAGGAACGCTAGTCCTAATTTTAAAATCTTGTGTAACACTTAAAAGCCTCCTTGAGTAAAAAACATAGCTTTATATGATTTCGCCATAAATAAAAATATTCCTGTTTTTTAAGAAAGAAAATCTAAAAAAAGGGAAAAATATATTCTATCACGAAAAAGGGGCGAATAGGATGAGATTTAGTGAAAAAAGCAACAATGTTCAAAATACCGGGGGGAATGTATTTGGAGTAGATTTTCACGACTTTATTCAAAAAGAGCAATCATCAACGTATGTAGAATTAGCGGGCGAATTTGGTGTTTCCGTTAGAGACGTAAGAAATTTAAAAAAGCAACTACACCGTTCCTAAATTAAATTTTTGTTTAAAAACTTGACATGAATCGAGTTCATACGTATGATAGTATAAAATTCTACAAAAAATAATAATTTGAACCAGTGATGGGGAAAAGTAAATAGGACTACACATGAATAGAGAGGGAATGTCATTGGCTGAGAGCATTCCTACATGATGACTTATTGAAAGAACACCTCGTAGGTTTCTCTTTGAAAAAGCAAATGCTCTAGTAGGAGTTGAACGTTTCAGGCGTTAACTGATCGAGTGAAAACTTAAGACGACTCATGTCTAAAGGGCGTTTAGGTTTTAACTAGGGTGGCACCACGGGAATCCAAGCTCTCGTCCCTACAAGAAATTGTAGGGATGGGAGCTTTTTTATTTTTTAACTTAATTCAGCCGGGACTGAATTAAGTTAAAGCCTTCGGCGGAGACGTGCGATTTTCAAAGGAAATTTTTCGAGCGTAAGATCAAAGACTAAGAACGCCACATCCTGTGGCAACGTCTTTGTGACCCACATCGTGTGGGCCTAAAAAATATGGGCGCAATACGCCAAGGCGCATTTGATTAGGTAGGAGGAGTAATGAATGGTTAATATTCCTAGAGGGACGCAAGACATTCTTCCAGGTAATGTGGAAAAATGGCAATATATCGAGGAAATAGCTCGAGATATCTGCAAAAGATTTAATTATAAAGAAATCAGGACACCAATCTTTGAACATACAGAATTATTTTTACGTAGCGTTGGTGAAACAACAGACATTGTTACAAAAGAAATGTACACCTTTGAAGATCGTGGTGAACGAAGTTTAACACTTCGACCAGAAGGCACTGCGGCTGTTGTTCGCTCCTATGTGGAAAACAAGATGTTCGGAAATCCAACACAGCCAACAAAGCTTTATTATTGTGGACCAATGTTTCGTTACGAACGACCGCAGGCTGGTCGTTTCCGTCAATTCGTCCAATTTGGCGTCGAGGCATTAGGAAGTAATGACCCTGGTATCGATGCAGAAGTCATTGCACTGGCAATGGAAATTTACAAATCACTAGGATTGAAAAAACTAAAGCTTGTTATTAACAGCCTAGGTGATGTTTCGAGTAGAAGTGCACATCGAGATGCACTTATCGCACACTTTTCTCCTAGAATAGATGAGTTTTGCTCGGACTGTAAATCAAGACTTGAGAAAAATCCAATGCGAATCCTTGATTGTAAAAAAGACCGTGATCATGAATTAATGCATTCTGCACCATCTATTCTCGAATACTTAAACGAAGAATCAACTGTGTATTTCAATAAAGTGAAATCATACTTAACAGATTTAGAGATTGATTTCGAGGTAGATTCCGGTCTAGTTAGAGGCTTGGATTACTATAACCACACAGCATTTGAAATTATGAGTGATGCTGAAGGCTTTGGGGCAATTACGACCCTATGTGGTGGAGGACGTTACAATGGCTTAGTAGAAGGACTTGGCGGGCCTGAAACACCGGGTATCGGATTTGCATTAAGCATTGAAAGACTTTTAGCAGCCTTAGATGCAGAAGCGATAGAGCTACCACTTGAAGAACGAGTCGACTGCTATGTTGCTGCAATTGGGGATGCCGCATCTTCTAAATCTGTATTGTTAGTCAATGAACTTAGAAAAGCAGGCCTAGTTGCCGAGAAAGATTATTTAAATAAAAAAGTTAAAGGGCAATTCAAAGCAGCCGACAGATTACAGGCTAAATTTGTTGCAATTTTAGGCGATGAAGAATTAGAAAGAAATGTTATCAACGTGAAAAACATGGAAACAGGAAATCAAGAAGAAGTCCAAATTGAACAATTTATAACATATATACTTGAAAAAAGTCACTAGGAGTGGGAAACATGTTTGGAAGAACATATTATTGTGGTGAAATCACCGAACAAGCTATTGGCGAAAAAGTAACATTAAAGGGCTGGGTTCAAAAACGAAGAGACTTAGGCGGACTCATTTTTATTGACCTAAGAGACAGAACTGGAATTGTCCAAATTGTATTTAATCCTGAAGAATCTAAGGAAGCATTAGAAATTGCTGAGACTGTTAGAAATGAATATGTATTGGATATAGTTGGAACTGTTGTGGCTCGTGATGAAGCAACAATAAACAATAATATTACGACCGGAAAAATCGAAATTAAAGTGACTGAAGTCAACATCATAAATGAAGCAAAAACACCTCCATTTATGATTGAAGACCGCACAGAGGTTTCTGAGGATTTACGTTTAAAATATCGTTATTTAGATCTTCGTAGACCAGCTATGTTTGAAACCTTCAAAATGCGCCATAATGTAACAAAATCAATTCGAAATTATCTTGACGACGAAGGGTTTCTAGATATTGAAACACCAATTTTAACAAAAAGTACACCAGAAGGCGCTCGTGACTATCTTGTACCAAGCCGTGTGCACCCAGGTAAGTTTTACGCACTTCCACAATCACCACAAATTTTCAAACAGCTATTGATGGTAGGTGGATTTGACCGCTATTACCAAATTGCTCGCTGTTTCAGAGACGAGGATCTCCGTGCTGACAGACAGCCGGAATTTACACAGATCGATATTGAAACTTCATTCATGAGTCAGGTAGACATCATGTCCATGGCAGAGCAAATGATGAAAAAGCTAATGAAAGACGTAAAAGGATTGGACATCGAGCTTCCATTACCACGATTAACATATGATGATGCAATGAACCGTTATGGTTCTGACAAACCTGATACCCGTTTTGAAATGGAGTTAATCAATCTTTCAGAAGTAGTCAAGGACAGTGGATTTAAAGTATTCAGCAATGCAGTGGCGACTGGTGGACAAGTAAAAGCAATCAATGCAAAGGGTGCTGCTGATAAATACACTCGTAAGGATATTGATGGTCTTACAGAATATGTGAATCGTTACGGTGCAAAAGGGCTTGCATGGTTAAAGGTTGAAGAAGCGGAATTAAAGGGTCCGATTGCTAAGTTCTTTGATGAAGAAGAGCAAAAGGCATTAAGAACAGTGTTAGAGGCTTCAGCGGGAGACTTACTTCTCTTCGTAGCGGACAAATCAAATGTGGTTGCAGATGCTTTAGGTGCACTCAGATTAAAACTTGGAAAAGAGCTTGATTTAATTGATTCATCTAAGTTTAATTTCCTTTGGGTAACGGATTGGCCACTTTTTGAGTTCGATGAAGAAGATGGTCGTTATTATGCAGCTCACCATCCATTTACAATGCCAGCTCGAGACGATATCGAGCTTCTAGACAGCAAACCTTGGGAAGTAAAGGCACAAGCATATGACCTTGTATTGAATGGCTATGAGTTAGGTGGAGGCTCACTTCGAATTTTTGAACGTGACATCCAGGAAAAAATGTTCAAAGTTTTAGGATTTACAGAAGAGGAAGCAAAAGAGCAGTTCGGATTCTTAATGGAAGCATTCGAATATGGTACACCACCACATGGTGGTATTGCATTAGGTTTAGATCGACTTGTCATGCTTTTAGCAGGTAGAACAAATCTACGTGACACGATTGCTTTCCCTAAAACAGCAAGTGCAAGTGATCTTTTAACAGATGCGCCAGGTGAGGTAAGCAAAGCACAATTAAACGACTTGTATTTGTCGTTAAATGTTCGAAAATAGCGAACAAAACCCTTTTAGGTCAACTTGTAATGACGTATGTCGTGTGTTAATATTGTGACATAAAGTTGAAGTCCTGATGTGTTTGTCGTATAACCTATTGTTTTGACCGAACAATAGATTATACGGGAGCCCGGAGTTTTCGCACTTACGTAAATGCCTCATCTTTCGCTAAAAGAGGACTTACAAAAGTTGAAACAGGGTGCCCACCTGCGGTGAGCGGGTTCAAAACTAAGGCATCGACGGCACGATTGGGACTTCTACCAATCACCACATAAACGAAAAAATCCCTGTTTACTATTTGTAAACAGGGATTTTTTTATCAAATATACATAATTTCATATAGAAATTCTTGTATTTAGGTGAAGTATGTTATATTCTAATTCTGGTAAAAATACAACAAAGCTAAGATGAAATTGATACCTGATGGAGTTGAAGAGATGTTACACCAATTTTCACGAAATGAATTAGCAGTAGGAAAACAAGGGGTTGATATCCTTAAAAATAGTACAGTAGCTGTCCTTGGAGTTGGAGGCGTTGGTTCCTTCTCGGTAGAGGGGCTCGCACGCTCTGGTGTAGGACGATTGGTATTGGTAGATAAGGATAATGTGGACATCACAAATATTAATCGACAGTTACCTGCTTTACTTTCGACAGTTGGTCAGTCAAAAGTAGATATTATGAAAGAACGTATTGCTGATATAAACCCTGACTGTGAAGTAATCGCACTAAAAATGTTTTATACTGAGGAAACATATGAAGAATTTTTTAGCTATGACTTAGACTTTGTCATTGATGCGTCAGACACGATTATGTATAAAATTCACCTTATGAAGGAATGTCTTAAACGAAAAATTCCAATCATTTCAAGTATGGGTGCCGCAAATAAGATGGACCCAACACGTTTTATGATTGCGGATATTTCAAAAACACATACTGATCCAATGGCGAAGGTCATTCGTACAAAATTACGAAAAGAGGGAATTCATAAAGGGATTCCTGTCGTGTTCTCTGATGAAAGCCCAATTGTCATCCGTGAAGATGTTCGTCAGCAAATTACGGATGAAAATGCTAAAATTCGTAAAGCAAAAATGCCCCCATCCTCTAATGCATTTACGCCATCGACATGCGGGTTGATTATGGGAAGCTATGTTGTTCGAGAATTACTAAAGGACATAAAAATCAAAAGAGTGAAGGACAAATAGAAAAACGTGGCCAAATGCGGCCACGTTTTTATTATGTCTAGCACCAGGCGCCATCGGCTCTATGGTCTAAGTCAATCGCTTCGGAAGGTAAAATGCACCTTATGTCAGCGCTCGTCTTATGCATGTCGTCTAAAGCTGCGCACCTTGCACTTTTCTATTTCGCTAATTGCTCAAGATTGCCGTTTTTATCCATCCGAAAAGCAGGGGAGTTACGATCGTCTGAATCCTCAAACATCACTAAGCGTCTTGCACGATCCATAATTTGCACAAGGGCTTGGTAGTCTTCTTGAATAATAGTCTGTTGGTCAGATAATTTTTCAAGTTTTTTCTCTAGATCTTTTGTTTGTTGCTTTAAAGAGTCATTTTCTCGACGTAAACGATTATTTTCCATTTCCAGTTGATTTGAAAGAAGGTCACGATGTCTCATTGATGACAGGAAAGAAATACAATCTTCAAGTGTAATGGAATTAGTTGATGGAATCAACTCTGCTGACACCTCTTCCATGTACACTGGAGCAGCGGGTATTTCTTCAACAAACGTTTCCTGTATCACTGGTTTTTCATTTGTTACCGTATTTTCTTTATTCAATCTTTCTAATGCTCTTTTTCTTTCTTTTCGTTGTTTTTTCGCTATTGCAATTGCCTGCTCATAATTATTGCGGACTTCTGCATTCCATCGGAACCCACATGCTGCTGACGTACGATTCAATTTATCGCCTACTTCGTCAAATGCTGCTAATTGTGTTCCACCCTCGCGAATGTAACGTAGAACTGTTTCTGCTAGTAAGAGATCATCCTCGTGTGACCATGCATCTTGTCTCACTTTCATAAAACCAACTCCCTATTAATTGTAAATGATAGATTTTTTCTTTATATCTAGCATGACCACGTTATTTTTGTTTTATACATTACTAGTTTTTAGGAAAATAGAAAATACAGCAAAAAGCGTGCCATGGCTGCAATTTGCAATGTAAAATGAATGTAAAGTTTTCTCACAACCTAAAAAAATGGAAACTTTTTCATTTATAATACGTAAGTAGTAATGTCACATAATCCATAGGACGTGAACGAGATTTATTCAGAATCGAATCTCACAAACTGTTAGGAGGAGAAAAAGTGCAGCCAGTCTTACAATTGAAAAATGTCAAAAAGACAATTGGTAAAAAAGAAATCATTAAGGGAATAACCTTTGATGTATATCCAGGTGAGGTATTTGGGTTTTTAGGCCCTAACGGTGCCGGTAAAACGACTACCATTCGGATGCTTGTTGGACTCATGTCTATTACTGACGGGGAAGTCATTATAAAAGGAACTAATATAGCTAAAAATTTTGAACAGGCTGTTCAGCATATCGGGGGCATTGTTGAAAATCCGGAAATGTATAAGTTTTTAACAGGCTATCAAAATCTTCTTCATTATGCCCGGATGGTAAAAGGGGTAACAAAAGAACGAATTCTTGAAGTAACAGAGCTTGTGGGGCTTGGAAAAAGAATCAATGATAAGGTCAAAACATATTCACTGGGAATGAGGCAGCGCTTAGGAGTCGCTCAAGCACTCTTACATAGCCCTTCAATTTTGATTTTAGATGAACCAACTAATGGATTGGACCCTGCTGGAATTCGTGAGGTTCGTGATTACGTCAGAAAGCTTGCTAGAGAAGAAGGTCTAGCGGTTATTGTATCCAGCCATCTGCTTTCTGAAATGGAAATGATGTGTGACCGGATTGGAATTATCCAAAATGGTGAACTAGTGGGTGTGCAGAAGGTTACTGAATTTATGAACGAAGAAGCTAGCATACGTGTTCAATTTCAAGTCGGTCATGTAGAAAAAGCTTTATCGATTTTATCGACTGAATACCCATTGCTTGAAGTGATTCAAACTGATAAAGGAATCGAGATTCTGACGGATCATGAAATGATTCCTCAACTAAATGCTAGTCTTGTAAAAAATGAGATTCTGGTGTATGGAATTATGCAGCTTTCAAAATCACTTGAAGATCGATTCTTAGAGGTAACAGGAGGTAGCGGAATTGGGTAATATCGTCAAACTTATTCAGAATGAAAATATGAAAATTTACCGTCGTTTTTCTACTTGGATTATGCTTGTTCTACTGGTAGTTGTGGCAGTAGTGGTGGGAATTGTAATGAATGCTACGGCTTCTAATTCAGTTGATGAAAATTGGAAACAAAATCTGCAACAGCATAACGAAATGCTTAAAGCAGACATGGCGAATGAGGATTTACCAGATATGATAAAGGATATCTCAGAAAGAGATTTGGCTATAAATGAGTATCGACTTGAACATAATATAGCTCCGATAGATACTAGTAGAACTACTTGGAATTTTATGTCGACAGCTTCAGAAATTGTTTCATTAATTACCCTATTTACAGTAGTAGTTGGTGCAAGCAGTGTGGCATCTGAATTTACATGGGGAACAATTAAATTATTATTAATACGACCTGTCTCAAGAGCGAAAATTCTTCTGTCGAAGTATTTGGCTACCATCCTGTTTGCTTTATTTTCCTTGGTCCTGCTTTTTGTTGTTTCATTTTTAGTCGGGAGTATATTCTTTGGTGGCGATGGTTCAACACCACATCTCGTTTATAGGGATGGCTCGGTTCATGAAGTTCCTATGATTTCGCATATTCTAGGTATCTTCGGTTTAAAATCAATTAGCTTAATCATGATGTCAACATTTGCATTTATGATTTCTACAATTTTTAGAAACAGCGGACTTGCCATTGGATTAGCCATCTTTTTAATGTTTGCAGGGGTAAATGTAACTGCTCTTCTGGCTATGAAATTCGATTGGGCAAAGTACATCTTG
Organism: Bacillus sp. JJ1566; assembly: GCF_036962685.1. Taxonomy (NCBI): domain Bacteria; kingdom Bacillati; phylum Bacillota; class Bacilli; order Caryophanales; family Bacillaceae; genus Bacillus; species Bacillus sp. JJ1566. The sequence goes on from NZ_JBALOP010000007.1 coordinate 165,847, forward strand.
TTTGCCAATACAGATTTATCTCAATACCTCACTGGATATGTTTTGGTCGAGGGGATGACGATGACATTTTCAATCATTGTGTTAATTATCTATTTTGTTATTTTCAACGCACTAACATGGTTCGTCTTTACAAAACGTGATGTAGCGGCTTAACAAAAAGGGGGTGAAATAAAATCAAATGCGCCTTGGCGTATTTGTGCCCAGATTTTTTCGAGCATGCTCGAAAAGCTTCCTTTGAAAATCTGTGGCATCCGCCGGAGGCTTTAACTTTATTCAACCGAGTAGCGGATGAATAAAGTTAACACTATTTCTCCCCCTCTTTTTGAAGTTGCTCGAGCCGGTCATATACTTTTGAAAAATATTTTTCTTGTCCATTTTGTTTCGGTTTAAAGTATTTTCTATTTTTCAGAAGGTCCGGTAAGTATTGCTGCTTCACCCAGCCATTTGGATAGTCATGTGGGTACAGATACCCAATGCCATGTCCAAGCTCTTTCGCACCACTATAATGAGCGTCACGAAGGTGATCCGGAATTTCCCCAATATTTCCTTTTCGGATATCCTCAATCGCCTTATCGAGCGATCTATACGCACTGTTTGTTTTTGGTGATAAACATTGTTCAATTACGACATTCGCTAATGGAATACGTGCTTCAGGCAGTCCTAGACGTTCTACCGCTTGGCAAGCTGCAACAGTATGAACGCCAACCTCAGGTGCTGCAATTGAAATATCCTCGTATGCAATTACCGTAAGTCTTCTGCAAATCGAAACTAAATCCCCGCCTTCAATAAGTCTTGCTAAATAATGCAAAGCGGCATTAACATCGCTACCACGGATACTTTTTTGAAGAGAGGACAACAATGAATAGTGAAGATCTCCGTCTTTATCATGGGAGAACCCCTTATTTTCTACACATTCCTTAACAAGCTCAATATCTATTTCAACTATGTCACTGTCCCTTGTTTTAGAAGCTAACACGACATCTTCTAAAACATTCATCGCAGATCGTGCATCACCCTTAGTGGATGACGAAATGAGGTCTATAGCTTCCTCTGAAATCGAAATTTGCAAATGCCCAAGACCTCGTTCTGAATCTCCTAAGGCACGCTGAATTAATTCTTTTATATCCTCTTTTGTTAATGGGCGAAGCTCTTTAATCTGTCCACATCTGCTGCGAATCGCAGGGTTTACATCATGGAATGGATTTTCCGTTGTTGCACCAATCAACGAAACGAGACCACGTTCTACATGTGGCAGCAAATAATCCTGCTGTGCTTTGTTAAAGCGATGTACTTCATCAATAAATAGGATTAATTTCCCTTCTGTTTTTGCGGTAGATACGGCATCCTCGATATCTTTTTTACCTGCAGTTGTAGCATTAATGGAGATAAAGGGCATATCAACTGTACCGGCAATTGCCGTTGCAATCGATGTTTTTCCAATTCCAGGCTCCCCATAAAGCAATATGGAGGGAACATGTCCATTCATAATCATTTTATATAAAGCTGTTTCCTTGCCGATAATATGCTTTTGACCAAGAATTTCTTCAATATGTTTTGGCCGCATTCGATATGACAAAGGTGCTTCGATAAGTGATTCAAAAAGCAAAAGGTTCATCCCCTTATCCAACAGTTCAAAGTCGATACTCCAACTTTATCATACGTTTTGCGATTGATAAATACAAATGCAACGCAATTTATGATATAATGTCGTGAATGAAATTGTATATAGAAAGAAGATATACAGACAGAGACGGGAGACACAAGAGACGGAGTGAGAGAATGCAAGTACAGTTTAGCTTTAGCCACCATATGTTGAAATGGTCAACTTTTTTAATTGGCTTATTAATTTTGTCTTTGGGAGTTGTCATGATAATCAAAGCTGATCTTGGGGCATCTCCTTGGGACGTTTTGCATATCGGACTTTTTAAACAAATCGGTCTTACCATCGGTTCGTGGTCGATAATAGTCGGCTTTTTTATTTTGTTTCTTTCCTCATTATTATTGAAGCGATTGCCTCAAATCGGTGCATTTTTAAATATGATTTCGGTAGGTATTTTTATAGATATGTTCATGATGGTTCCGTTCCTTGTTACACCAGACACCTTTATCGGAAAACTCTTCATGTTGCTCTTAGGACTTCTTATTAATGGATATGGAATGGGAATTTATATTTCGGCTAAGGTTGGTGCAGGACCAAGGGATAGTTTGATGTTAGCACTAACTGAACTTTCTAAGTGGAAAGTGCAATATATTCGTTCAGGAATGGAAATTATTGTTTTAACGATTGGTTGGTTATTAGGAGGTCCTGTTTTCGTAGGAACCTTAGTGTATTGTGTAGGAATTGGTTATATTGCAGGATATGCATTACCACAATGTCAGAAAATGCATGACGGCTTGAAACACAAACTGGATAAAACACCAGTTATTGAAGTGAATCATTTTAGTAATTAGGAGTGTATTTGTATGAAAATATCAACAAAAGGTAGATATGGTCTAACTATCATGATCGAACTTGCAAAGAATTATGGAAAGGGACCCATCTCATTAAAATCGATTGCAGCGAAGCATGAGCTTTCTGAGCATTATCTTGAACAATTAATTGCACCTTTACGCAATGCAGGCTTGGTAAAAAGCATTCGCGGGGCTTATGGAGGCTATGTCCTCGGGGACGAACCTACAAAGATTACATCAGGGGACGTCATTCTTGTTCTTGAGGGACCGATTAGTCCTGTAGAGGTTTTAGAGGATGAAGAGCCTGCAAAAAGGGAATTATGGATAAGAATTAGAGATGCAGTGAAAGAAGTATTAGATAGTACAACACTAGAAGACCTCGCAAGCTATAGCGACGGTAATGATGCATATATGTTTTATATCTGATGAAAATATGCAATAATCTTAAAGTCAATTAAAAAAGGAGGGCGCATTGATGCAACATATTTACTTAGATCATGCAGCTACATCGCCCATGCACCCTGATGTTGTGGAGAGTATGCTCCCGTACATGACAGAGGTTTTTGGCAATCCTTCAAGCATTCATTATTTTGGTCGGAAAGGTCGACACTCCGTTGATGAAGCGAGACAGTCAATTGCAGATAGCATCCATGCAAAGCCAAATGAGATTGTTTTTACAAGCGGAGGCACCGAAGCCGATAATTTAGCAATAATGGGAACTGCCTATGCGATGCAAGGAAAAGGCAAACATATTATTACGTCCGTTATTGAACATCACGCAGTCCTTCATACGTGTGAACATCTTGAAAAACAAGGCTTTACAATTACCTATTTGCCAGTTAATGAGACTGGAATTGTTTCAGTCAAGGACGTTGAAGCAGCCCTTACTTCAGAAACGATTCTCGTAACCATTATGTTTGGAAATAATGAAGTAGGCGCTATACAACCAATTAAGGAAATTGGAGAGCTTCTTCAAGAACATCAGGCAATTTTTCATACAGATGCTGTCCAAGCCTATGGACTAGTTGATATAGATGTGAACCAATACAAGATTGATCTTCTCTCAGTTTCAGCTCATAAAATCAATGGACCTAAAGGAACAGGATTTTTGTACATGAGAGAAGGTAAAAAGATTGCACCACTGCTATTCGGCGGCGAACAAGAAAAAAAACGCAGGGCTGGTACGGAAAATGTTGCTGGAATTATTGGCCTCCAAGCTGCCGTACACATAGCAAAACAAACAATGAGTCAAAAGCACACACTTTATCGGGAATTTAAACATGCCTTTATCTCTATTTTAAAGGAACAGGACATTGCTTATGAGGTGAATGGCGATTTATCAAAGTCATTACCACATGTGTTAAATATTTATTTTCCTGGAACGAATGTTGAGTCGATGCTCGTTAACCTTGATTTAGCAGGAATAGCTGTTTCAAGTGGGTCTGCATGTACGGCTGGTTCGATTGAGCCATCACATGTGCTTGTGGCCATGTTCGGCAAAGACTCCGACCGAATCACTTCTTCAATCCGTTTTAGCTTCGGTCTTGGTAACACTATGGATGACATTAAAACGGCAGCAAATGAAACAGCAAAAATTGTCAAACGATTAACGATTTAGAGGAGGTGGAAACATGAAGGATCCAAAAGATACCCGTGTAGTCGTTGGGATGTCTGGTGGAGTAGACTCATCTGTTGCCGCCCTTTTATTAAAAGAGCAAGGCTATGATGTCATCGGAATTTTTATGAAAAACTGGGACGATACCGATGAGAATGGGGTTTGTACAGCAACAGAAGACTATGAGGACGTTATTCGTGTCTGCAACCAAATTGGCATTCCATATTATGCTGTCAATTTCGAAAAGCAATATTGGGATAAAGTATTCACCTACTTTTTAGACGAGTATAAAGCAGGTAGAACGCCAAATCCTGATGTCATGTGTAATAAAGAAATCAAATTCAAAGCCTTTTTAGAGCATGCCTTAACACTTGGGGCGGATTATTTAGCCACTGGGCATTATGCTCGTGTTGAATACAGAGACGGAGAGTATAAAATGCTCCGCGGTATCGATGAAAATAAGGATCAAACTTATTTTCTAAATCAACTTACACAGGAACAGCTTTCAAAAGTAATGTTTCCTATCGGAAATATTGAAAAACCAAAAGTACGTGAGCTTGCAAAAGAAGCAAACCTTGCGACTGCTACAAAAAAGGATAGTACTGGAATTTGCTTTATCGGTGAACGTAATTTTAAAGAATTCTTAGGCAATTATTTACCTGCACAACCGGGTGATATGGTTACTTTTTCAGGAGAAGTAAAAGGTAAACATGATGGTTTAATGTATTACACAATTGGCCAACGTCATGGTTTAGGCATTGGTGGAAGTGGTGAACCATGGTTTTCAATTGGTAAAGACCTTGAGAAAAACATTTTGTATGTCGATCAAGGCTTCCACAATGAATATCTCTATTCTGATTCAATATTAGCCACAAATGTAAGCTGGGTATCAGATTACAAACCAGAACAAGATGTAAAATGTACAGCCAAATTCCGTTATCGTCAACAGGACAATGTTGTTACCGTTCAGAAAGTTGATGATAATACAGTCAAGGTTATTTTCGATGAGCCAATTCGTGCAGTAACACCAGGGCAAGCTGTTGTATTCTATAATGGAGACGAATGCCTCGGTGGTGCGACAATTGATAAAGTCTTTAAAAATGGCGAACGTCTAACATATGTTGGATAAAGTGAAATTTCATACGGTGAGGGACTCTTTCCTCGCTGAATGTTAGTTGAACCAATCAGGCTATAACTGGCAGTCGCCACCATTAGGTGGCCAACTGCCAGTTAATGCGAGGAACTGAAACCTCAACTCTATCTTTAGGGTTGGGGTTTTCCTGTGTTATAATATGAACTGCACAAAAGTTAATGGAGTTGAGTATGATTGGACTTAAATAAACAAGGTATTGAATATATGCAAGAAGGGAATTACGAGGAAGCAGCTAAATGCTTTTCACAAGCCATTGAGGAAAATCCGAAAGAGCCAATTTACTATGTAAATTTCGGCAATCTCTTATCAGCAGTTGGTGACCCCGAAAGAGCGATTGCTTTTTTCAATAAAGCACTTGAGCTTGATCCGGGAGCGGGGACCGCTTATTACGGAATCGGCAGCCTTCTTTATAACCAGGATGATTTTATCAAAGCGAAGGATATGTTTGAAAAAGCTCTAAAAGCTGGTGTCAACAATAGCGATACATACTATATGCTTGGAATGACATTGATTCAGTTAGGTCAGCCAAAGCTTGCATTGCCATATATGAAACGTGCAGTTGAGCTAAACGAGAATGATGTAGATGCTTTATTCCAATACGGACTTTGCTTAGCGGGAGAATCTGTAATTGATGAAGCAATCAAAACGTTTAATCGTGTAATCGAAATAGAACCTGAGCACTCAGATGCCTATTATAATTTAGGTGTTGCCTATGCAGGTTTTAAAAATGATCTTGAAAAAGCACTTGAAATGTTTGAAAAAGCTTTAAAAATTCAACCAGACCATATGCTGGCTGCGAATGGAAAGAAAATAGTCAGTGAAGCAATGAGCGAATAAATGACGAGGAGGGAATACTTATGGAACAACAGGAGTCTTTAGATTTATTTAATGAACAACGTAAATTCATGAAGGGCACTCATTTAGTTACCATTTTTCATAATGAGCAAAATTTATACTCTGTTGTTCGCATCAGGCTTCAAGAAACAAACGAAGACTATAATGAAAAAGAAGCAGTTGTCACGGGGTATTTCCCTCGCATTCATGAAAATGAAACCTATATTTTTTTCGGCCGCTTAAAGGAGCATCCACGATTCGGGATCCAGTTCCACGTCGAACAATTTCAAAAAGAAATTCCCCATACAAAACAAGGAATCATCCAGTATCTTTCCAGTGACCTTTTTAAAGGGATTGGGAAAAAGACGGCTGAGAAAATAGTTGAGACACTGGGAGAAGGAGCGATTTCAAAAATTATCGCAAATCCATCTGTTTTGCAGGAGGTTGATAAGCTTTCTGCAGACAAAGCGAAGGAAATTTACGATAGCCTCCAACAGCACCAAGGACTCGAACAAATCATGATTGGCCTTAGCCAATATGGGTTTGGCCCTCAGCTTTCGATGAAAATTTATCAAATATATAAAGAGCAAACTCTTGAAATTCTTCAACACAGTCCTTATAAATTAGTCGAAGACATAGAAGGAGTTGGATTTGGAAGAGCCGATGAATTAGGACGTCAATTAGGAATCTCCGGAAATCATCCAGACCGAATCAAAGCTGGCTGTTTATACATACTTGAACAAGACTCATTACAAGATGGGCACGTCTATCTTACAGTCGAAGATTTAATCACTCGTGTCCAACAATTATTGGAGCAAAGTAGTCAAGAAGAAATTATTGCAACCGATATTTCGAAGGAAATGATTGGTTTAACCGAAGAAAGCAAGCTTGTCATAGAAGAGGACAAGGTTTATCTTCCGTCACTTTACTTTTCTGAAAAAGGGCTCATCAGAAATATTAAACATGTTATGGAACAGACTGAATACGAAGATATTTTTCCAGAATCAGAATTTTTACTTGCGCTAGGAGCACTTGAGGAAAGAATAAAAGTCCAATATGCCCCTTCACAAAAAGATGCAATCCAAAAAGCATTAATGTCGCCAATGCTACTTTTAACTGGAGGACCTGGCACAGGAAAAACAACCGTCATCAAAGGGATTGTTGAATTATATGGGGAATTGCATGGCTGCTCCTTAGACCCGAAGGACTATAATTCTGAAAATCCATTCCCGGTTGTTTTAGTCGCTCCAACTGGACGTGCAGCAAAGCGGATGAGTGAATCAACAGGACTACCTGCTGTCACCATTCATAGGCTATTGGGGTGGAACGGTGTCGAAGGCTTTAGCCATGATGAGGACAACCCCATCGATGGTAAATTGTTAATTGTTGATGAAGTATCAATGGTCGATGTTTGGTTAGCCCATCAGCTTTTTAAATCACTTCCAAAGCATATCCAAGTAGTTCTAGTAGGTGATGAAGACCAGTTGCCATCAGTCGGTCCAGGTCAGGTTTTAAAGGATTTATTGGCTTCAGACGTTTTACCAACAGTACGATTAACAGACATCTATCGTCAATCAGAAGGCTCATCAATTATCGAGCTAGCTCATGATATTAAAAAAGGCAACCTGCCACCAGATATCTCTTCGCCCAAAAAGGATCGATCCTTTTTAAAATGCTATCAAAATCAAGTACTAGAGGTTGTCAGACAGGTTTCGGATAATGCGAAAAAGAAGGGCTACTCCGTCAAGGACATTCAAGTTTTAGCACCGATGTATCGCGGACCTGCAGGAATCGACAGTTTAAATGTCATGCTACAAGAGCTTTTTAATCCGCCCGTACATGGCAAACGAGAATTAAAATATGGGGATATCATTTACCGCAGGGGCGATAAGGTACTTCAATTAGTAAACCAGCCTGAAAATAATGTATTTAATGGCGATATCGGTGAAATCGAATCAATTTTTTATGCAAAAGAAAATACGGAAAAACAGGATATGGTCGTGATCAATTTTGAAGGCAACGAGGTCACATATACAAAACAGGATCTAAATCAAATCACTCACGCCTATTGTTGTTCGATTCATAAATCACAAGGTAGTGAATTTCCAATCGTGATTTTACCGATCGTTAAAGGATATTATCGCATGCTACGCCGGAATTTAATCTATACCGCGATTACAAGAGCTAAAAATTTTTTAATTCTTTGTGGGGAGGAAGACGCATTAAGACAAGGTGTCCAACGAGCAAACGATACAAACCGCCAAACAACCTTGAGTGAAAAACTAAAAGCCACCTTTGGTGTCATGGAGGATGGCGTTGTAACAGTTCCTGAGGAGGCTAAGTCTTATTATGATGTACTTTTTCAAACCGACCCGAATATCGGGATGGCAGGAATTACTCCATATGATTTTATGGAGGCTGAATAAAAGCTGGGCGCACCAGCTTTTTTCTTTTGGTAACTCTTGTGCAGTATGACAAGATGACTGAAAGTAAATGATAAGTAATGTTCGGAAAGGTGGCGATTATCTTTGCGGACATTCTCATTACTCAAGGATTTACCGGTATACGATGAAAATTCTGCCAAGGTACTTGGCCGAGTTGCGGATCTTTGTATCACATCAGATGGAATGGTGAAATCCTTAATTATGAAAGGAAAAGGACTATTTGAACGAGATCGGGTAGTCCCCATCCAAAGTATTTCCTCCATTGGAGATGATGGAGTCATGGTTTCGGATGTACAAATGCTTGAGCTACTGGACAACGAGGCCGATACACCCACATATTTTTTACACACTCATCATGGATTATTCCGAAAGCCTTTATTGTCTTCAGAAGGACAAAAATTAGGCTTACTTGAAGATGTATATTTCACCGAAGAAGTGGGCACGATTATAGGGTATGAAGTAACGGATGGCTTTTTTGCTGATATTACCGAAGGAAAAAAGGTTGTTAAAACCGAGAAGCCTCTAAAAATTGGCGAAGATGTCATCGTCGTTGATGTCTAACTTTATTCCCTGAATAAAGTTAAAGCCTCCGGCGGATGCCACGATTTTTTAAAGGAAATTGAGCTTAAGATCAAAGACTAAGTGCGCCACATCCTGTGGCAAC
>NZ_JBALOP010000007.1:175052-175545 GCF_036962685.1 Bacillus sp. JJ1566
CGCCAAGGCGCATTTGATGTTAGGAATTCCATGATGTGAGGTGTACCCTGTGAAGTGCCCAAATTGTAAAAGTAAAGATATCGGTAAAATTGGTGTTAACCAATATTACTGCTGGGGATGTTTTATCGAGCTATCTGTAAATAAAGGACAAATATTCACACATCAGGTAGAGGAAGATGGCACACTCAGTTCATTGGATGATCTGTTTGCTGAGGACGATAGAAGGATCAGTATGTAATCCTAAACAAGGAGTGAAGAGGTTATGAATAAAGCAATGACATCTCTAATCACGATGGGTCTAGGTGCTGCGGCATACGGAATGATGCAAAGAACAGATGTAATGTCTGCCCGCAACATGAAAAAAATGCGTAAACGTATCTCTAAAATGTTTTAATATGGATTGTAAGGGAAACCCCACAAATTGTGGGGTTTTTGATTGCAAATTGTATTTAATTAGTACGCAAGCACTGGAAACGTGCCCGATTGCCAAAGG
>NZ_JBALOP010000007.1:175829-191477 GCF_036962685.1 Bacillus sp. JJ1566
AAATGACAAAAAGAGTAACTCAAGCAATCAAATCGTAGCCGTATACCAAAGAAATACATATAAACAGTAACTTCAAAATTCTTAAAAACTCAGCCTTTCACTTTATCCTCTTTCGGGTAAACGTAATACGAACCCTTCCCCATTTTAACGAGATTAAAGTGTTTTAGTAGAGTGTTTCTTATTCTTTTTTGTGATATCACCCCACACCACTCCATAACTCCGTTCGCCGTAATCTTCTTATCAGGAAAAAGTAAACTAAACTCCCTAACACTTCGTAATACCGCAGATTCTTTATGTTCCAACTCCCCGCAACTTGGACAAATAAGATAATTTTGATTGGAAACTTCCATAAACTTACACCCGCGTCGACATACAACTCCCTTCTCCAACTCATCATAGGTATAAGCAGGCAACCGCGAATATGGGTTTTCCGTAATATGTAAGGAAGCCAATTTTTCTGCTAATCGGACATGATCACTAGAAACCTCAGAAACAGCAACCGTACCTAAATTACTTAAAAAGCGACTAAGTTGCGCATGAAATACAAATGGAGCCTTAACTGGTGCTTCATATAGATAAAAACACTGGGTTTATGAATACAACGTGAGATTCAACTGCAATATTAAATCTCAATTCTTGGAGAAGTTGCCGAAATAATGATTCACTGCGGGTTATTTGGTTGAGTGGGTTTTTGATTTCTTTTCCAGAAATTAAGTGTAAGCGGTCATTTTTGAAGATATGGTCACCTTCGTTATTTTTAACTTCAAAGATGTTGATTTTCTTACGTGTAATGAGTAGGGAGTCAATTTGAAACAAGGTGTTGTTCACTTTGAGGAGAAGGTTGTTTAAAATGAGGCATTCATTTGGAAGACCTATTAGCAATTGATCAAATTGTTTTTCACCGTGCCAGCCTTTTTCAAGGTAATTAAAATTGTTTTCGTCTTCTACTTCTAGTTTCCTACGGATCCGTAAAAAGCCAATTAGCTCTAATTCCAGGTTTTCACCGCGTGATTTAATTATCAAACTACCACATCCTTTCAGCATTATTTTACAAAATAATCCGTATTTTTACAATGTTTACATCAGCGCTTATCCTCCGTATAAAACCCCTAAGATTCCAAAAACTACTAACGAGGGAGTGAAAACAGATGAACGAAAATAGGGTCAAGTGGATTTTTAGATTATCTTTATCTTTATTAGCGTTTTTGACAATTTATATTTTTTTAAAATTGGCTCCAATCTGGCTCCCAATTGTATCACTCTTAAAAACATTTTTAATTCCATTTATCATTTCTGTTTTTATTACATACTTGCTTCATCCAATAATTGAAAAACTCAGCCATCAGGGGGTTCCGAAGACACTTGCGATATTACTTATCTATTTCCTATTTTTCGGTGGAATTGGAATTGCTATTTACAAAGGCATACCAATGATTCTTGCGCAGCTTAGGGATCTTGCTGAGAGCTTTCCCGAATTTAGCAAAACCTATAGAGTTTGGTTACAAGAAATCGAAACGGGAACATCCAAGTTACCTGCATTTGTTCACGGACAGCTTGATGAATTACTTAATTCAGCTGAAAGCTATTTAGATTACTTACTATCACGGACTATCTATTTTTTGAAAGGACTGCTCAATTCAATCTTTATTATTGCGATCATTCCATTCATCGTTTTTTATATGTTAAAGGATCATGACCAAATGATAAAAGCGCTTTGGTACATGACTCCAAGAAAACTAAGAAAAGCAGGCCAGCTTTTTTTTCGAGATGTTGATGAGTCATTGGGTAATTATATAAGGGGACAGCTCATTGTTTGTTTGCTTGTCGGTACGACAGCGGCGGTGGCATTCTGGATATCAGGAATGAAGTATCCCTTGTTATTTGGAAGTATTGTTGGAGTAACAAACATTATTCCCTATTTCGGACCGATTATTGGCGCAATTCCAGCTGCTATTATTGCCGCCACAATCTCGGTAAAAATGTTAATCATTGTCGTGATTGTAGTTTTCGGACTTCAATTTATTGAAGGAAATCTCCTTTCACCCATAATCGTAGGAAAAAGTTTGCGGCTTCATCCTATCGTAATCATTGCAGCCCTTTTATTAGGAGGAGAAATTGGTGGGGTTGTGGGGCTCATTATTGCTGTACCCGTCGTAGCGATTTTAAAGGTATTTATCGTTCATGCGAAGCAGCATTTTACTGTTATTCGAAAGGAATAACACCATTATTGACAAACATTTTTGACTTGAATATAATTGACAAGAAATGAAGTATTTACAAATGAAAACTATGAAGGAACCAGTATGTTACAGTACCATCAAACCAGAGAGGGATTTCCATGGCTGAGAGGAATCCGTAGATGAAGGGTAACAGAAAGCTACTCCTGAGTGTAGGAAACCCTACCGGTGAATACCGTTATCAATATACGAAGGTGATGGACGTAGTCTTTTTTATGTCCATAATCAGGGTGGTACCGCGAGCATACTCTCGTCCCTGTTTTTAGGGATTAGAGTATTTTTTTATGTCTAAAATGATAGTGGAGGTTAAGATATGAAACAGTTAACATCAGCTCAAGTACGTCAAATGTTTTTAGATTTTTTTAAATCAAAAGGGCATGCTGTGGAGCCCAGTGCTTCTTTAGTACCACATGAAGACCCATCCTTACTGTGGATTAATAGTGGTGTTGCTACATTAAAAAAATACTTTGATGGACGTGTAATACCTGGGAATCCGCGTATCTGTAATGCACAGAAATCGATTCGAACAAATGATATTGAAAATGTAGGTAAAACAGCAAGACACCACACTTTCTTTGAAATGCTCGGTAATTTCTCGATTGGTGATTACTTTAAAGAAGAAGCAATTGAGTGGGCATGGGAATTCTTAACAAGTAAGGAATGGATAGGATTCGACTCAGAGAAGCTTTCTGTAACGATTCATCCAGAGGATGATGAGGCCCATGAGATTTGGAATAAAAAAATTGGAATTCCTGAAGAGCGGATCATTCGTCTAGAAGGAAACTTCTGGGATATTGGTGAAGGACCAAGTGGTCCGAATACTGAAATTTTCTTCGATCGTGGTGAAGAGTTTGGTAATGACCCGAATGATCCAGAACTATTTCCAGGTGGAGAAAATGAACGTTATTTAGAAATCTGGAACCTTGTGTTCTCGCAATTTAACCATAACCCAGATGGTACATATACCCCGCTACCTAAGAAAAATATTGATACGGGTATGGGTCTTGAAAGAATGTGCTCCGTTATTCAAAATGTGCCGACAAACTTTGATACAGACCTGTTCATGCCAATTATCGAAGCAACTGAGTCTATTTCTGGTGAAAAATATGGACAAGAAAAATCAAAGGATGAAGCGTTTAAGGTTATTGCTGACCACATCCGTACCGTTACATTTGCAGTGGGAGACGGAGCACTTCCATCAAATGAAGGTAGAGGCTATGTCCTCCGAAGATTATTAAGACGCGCTGTACGTTACGCAAAACAAATTTCGATTAATCGTCCATTTATGTTTGAACTTGTTCCTGTAGTAGGCGAAATCATGGTTGATTTCTATCCAGAAGTGAAAGAAAAAACGGAATTTATCCAAAAAGTAGTGAAAACAGAAGAGGAACGCTTCCATGAAACACTACATGATGGATTAGCTATTTTATCAACCGTTATTAATAAGGAAAAAGCTAAAGGCAGCGATACCATATCCGGAGAAGATATTTTCCGTTTATATGACACGTACGGGTTTCCGGTAGAACTTACAGAGGAATATGCTGAAGAAGAAGGCATGAAGGTGGATCATGATGGATTCGAACGTGAAATGGAAAATCAACGTGAAAGAGCTAGATCTGCCCGTCAAGATGTGGATTCCATGCAAGTCCAAAGCGGTGTTCTTGGTGAAATAAAAGTAGAAAGTACTTTTGTTGGATATGATGAACTTGAGGCGCAATCAACAGTTCTTGTCATCGTAAAAGATGGAGAAATCGTTGAGAAAGCAAATGAAGGTGAAGAAATTCAGCTTATTTTAGACAAAACACCTTTCTATGCTGAGAGCGGTGGACAAATCGCCGACGAGGGTACACTTGAAAATGCAAATACAAAACTTGTGGTAAAAGATGTCCAAAAAGCACCAAATGGTCAAAACCTTCACCGAGTTGTCATTGAAAACGGAAGTTTAGCTAGTGGTGAGCAACTTCATGCCAAGGTTAACCAAGAAAATCGCGGTGGGGTTATTAAAAACCATACTGCAACACATCTTTTGCATCAGGCATTAAAGGATGTTCTAGGAGTTCATGTAAACCAAGCGGGTTCACTCGTAACATCAAGTCGCTTGCGTTTTGACTTCTCCCATTTTGGACAAATCAAGCCTGAAGAGCTCGAGCAAATTGAATCAATTGTAAATGAAAAAATTTGGAGTAGCATCCCTGTTAATATTGATTACAAATCATTAACTGAAGCAAAAGCAATGGGAGCTATGGCCCTATTCGGCGAGAAATATGGTGACATTGTTCGTGTTGTTCAGGTTGGCGATTATAGTTTAGAACTTTGTGGTGGATGCCATGTACCGAATACGTCAACAATCGGGTTATTCAAGATTGTTTCAGAATCAGGTATTGGGGCAGGAACACGCAGAATTGAAGCTGTAACAGGTGAGAGTGCATACCATGCCATCAATGACCAAGTTAAAATACTACACGAGGCTGCTAATCTTTTAAAAACAAATCCAACTGAAGTTTCAAGCAGAATCGAAGCATTACAGCATGAAATTCGCAATTTACATCGTGAGAATGAATCACTATCAGCGAAATTGGGTAATATTGAAGCTGGTAGCCTTGTTGACAAAGCAAAAGAAATTAATGGTGCAACTGTTTTATATAGCAAGGTAAATGCCCAAGATATGAATAATCTTCGTGCAATGGTTGATGACTTAAAACAAAAGCTGGGCTCAGCGGTTATTGTTTTAGGTTCTGTAAATGAAGGTAAGGTTAACTTAACGGCAGGAGTCACGAAGGACTTGATTGACAAAGGGTTCCATGCTGGTAAATTAATCAAGGAAGTTGCAACCCGTTGTGGTGGTGGCGGTGGTGGTCGCCCAGATATGGCCCAAGCTGGTGGTAAAAATCCAGAACAACTTGAAACTGCCTTACAATTTGTAGAAGAATGGGTAAAAAGCATCTAAATTAAACAAATTTGTATCATCCTGGCTAAACGGATGATACAAATTGTCACTTCTTGTTTCTATTTAGTTGTGATTGGTGTACAATAAATGGTAGGATTTACATGCACGGATTCAAACATCAGAATCTAAAGAGTGAGGTGCAGAACTTGAGCTCATTTGATAAAACAATGAAATTCAACTTTCCAGAGGAACCAGTTGAAACAAATGTAAATGAAGTGTTATTCAATGTTTATGATGCTCTTCAAGAAAAAGGATATAATCCAATCAATCAAATTGTAGGATACTTATTATCAGGAGACCCTGCATATATTCCACGCCATAATGATGCTAGGAATATTATCCGAAAGCTTGAGCGAGATGAAATAATTGAGGAGTTAGTAAAATCTTATTTAAAGATCCATCGTGAGGGGTAAAACGAATGAGGGTTCTCGGTTTAGACGTCGGTTCTAAAACAGTCGGTGTCGCCGTCAGTGATGAAATGGGCTGGACTGCTCAAGGTATTGAAACAATCAAGATTAATGAAGAACGTCAGCAGTTTGGTTTGGAACGACTTGGTGAGATTATCAAGGAGTATGAGGTAGAATCTGTCGTAATCGGTTTACCAAAAAATATGAATGGAACAATTGGACCACGTGGCGAGGCCAGTCAGCATTTTGCTAATATGGTCGAGGAGAAATTCAGTCTGCCTATTATTTTATGGGACGAGCGTCTCTCAACAGTGGCAGCCGAACGAGTCCTAATATCCGCAGATGTAAGTCGAAAGAAACGAAAGCAAGTTATCGATAAAATGGCAGCAGTCATGATTCTCCAAGGGTATCTAGATAGTAAAAATTAATGAGGTGGATTTACATGGAACATGGTGAAAAGCAAATTACAGTAATTGATGAACAAGGAAATGAAATTCTTTGTGAAGTATTATTTACATTCGAGTCAGAAGAATTTGGAAAGTCTTATGTCCTTTATTATCCATTAAGTGATGACAATGAGGATGAAGAGGATATTGAAATCCATGCATCAAGCTTTAGCCCATCTGAAGATGGAGAAGATGGAGAACTTCAACCAATCGAAACAGAAGAAGAGTGGGATCTTGTTGAAGAAATGTTAAATACATTCCTTGATGAAGAAGGAGAAGACTAAAACAGCCACGTGCTGTTTTTTTCTTTTCTCCATAATATACCCACTAAATGCCTCGAAACTATCGTAAGAAATCAGATTATATAGAAAAATCTACAAATTCCCTAGTGAATTCTTCCTAAAATTGACGAATTAGATAAAAAAATGTAGTATAATAATTCGAGTGAGGGGAGGATTTACGATATATGTCAGATAACGAGTCAAAAAAGGAAGTTTATAAAAAGAATCTAAAAGAACGGCATAGTGAAGCCAAAATGATCCGTAAAATTGTATTTATTGTATTTATCATAATACTATTAGCTTTATCTGGAATAATCGGCGGAGGCTATTTATATATAAAATCAGCACTTGAGCCAGTAAACCCTACAAATAAAGAATCAATCGAGGTTACGATTCCAATTGGTTCATCACCAACAGCAATTGCCCGGATTCTTGAGAAAAATGATGTTATTAAAAATGCAAAGGTATTTCGTTACTACACGAAATTTAAGAATGAATCAGGTTTTCAGGCTGGAGAATATACATTTAATCAATCTATGAACTTTGATGAAATCATAGAAAGTTTGAAATCTGGAATTCTCATGGGTGAACCTGCTTTTAAACTTGTGATTCCTGAAGGAAAACAACTTGAGGAAATTGCAACGATTATTGCTGAACAAACAGGCTATACCCAAGAGGAAATCATAAAAAAAATGGATGACACTGCTTATGTTAATGATTTAATCAGCAGATATCCAAGCATTTTAACAGAAGAAATATTAAATAAGGATATAAAACATCCACTTGAGGGCTACCTATTCCCTGCTACCTATCCGTTTTATGAGAAAAAACCTTCAATTGAATCTATAGTTGAAACGATGCTGGAGCAAACAGAGAAAGTTCTAGTTAAATACGTTGGGCTAATAGAAGGGAATAAATATATCGATTCAACTCATAAACTATTAACCATGGCTTCGTTAATAGAGGAAGAAGCGACAGCGCAAACAGACCGAGAGACAATATCTAGTGTGTTTTATAATCGTTTAAATATTGATATGCCACTTCAAACAGACCCGACAGTTCTTTATGCATTAGGGAAGCATAAGGATCGCGTACTTTACGAACATCTTGAAGTGAACTCACCGTATAACACATATAAAATTACAGGTTTAACACCTGGACCGATTGCAAATAGCGGTGAATCATCTTTATCAGCCGCACTAAATCCTGCTGAAACAGATTATTTATACTTCCTAGCAGCTCCAACAGGAGAAGTATATTATTCGAGGACATTGGAAGAACATAATGCATTGAAAGCACAATATATAACGAATCAAGAGTAGTAACTTTATTCAGCAATAACTGAATAAAGTTACAGCCTCCTGCGGATGCCACAGACTTTTTAGAGGAAGTTTTCCAGCTTGCTCAAAACAAATCTTTCCGCAAATACGCAAAGGCGTAATTGATTTAAGGGAACCCAATATGGCGTTCCCTTTTCCTTTATGGTAAAATAAATCGAGCAAAATTATCATACAAAAATAAATGACTGTAATCTTACCCAATACCACCATATTGAAATGGAGGTTTTTTTCTTGTTATCAAGTAAAATAACCAATTATTTAGAAGGATTACTTCCAAAAAGAAACGAAATCGTTGAAGAAATTGAACGTTATGCAAAAGAAAACAATGTACCAATTATGGAACTTGTTGGCATTGAAACGATGCTTCAAATACTACGGATATCTCAGCCGAAGCAAATTCTTGAAATCGGAACGGCAATTGGCTATTCTGCGATACGTATGGCGCAGGCACTTCCTGGAACAAAAATTGTAACACTTGAGCGGGACGAAGAACGATATGAAAAAGCCCTCGAAAACATTGAACGGACTGGGACAATCCCACAAATCGAAGTGATTTTTGGCGATGCACTTGAAGCTGCGGATGAAGTGAAAAAACACGGTGAGTTTGACTGCATTTTTATTGATGCTGCAAAAGGCAAATATCGACATTTTTTTGACATCTATGAAAAATGCCTTTCAAGGGATGGCTTAATTGTGACTGATAATGTACTATTTAAAGGGCTTGTGGCGGAGGAAGAAATCGAGAATAAAAGAATCCGAAATCTCGTTACAAAAATAAAATCGTATAACGAGTGGCTTCTCGCACATCCAGATTACCAAACAACCATCTTACCAGTAGGGGATGGGGTTGCATTAAGTAAAAGAAGAGGTGTTAAGGAATGAAGAAACCAGAGCTTCTGGTCACGCCTACATGTGTAGAAGATATTGAACCATTGATTAATGCTGGGGCAACAGCATTTATTATAGGTGAACAACGATACGGGTTGCGTCTTGCTGGAGAATTTAATCGTGAAGATATTGTTCAAGCGGTTGGAATTGCCCATGCTCAAGATGCAAAAATATATGTTGCAATCAATGCGATTTTCCATAATGAAAAAGTAGATGAGTTAGCAGATTATATTGTATTTTTACGGGATAGCAATGTGGACGCAATTGTGTTCGGAGACCCCGCAGTTTTGATGACTGTTCGTGAGGTTGCACCAGAAATGAAGCTCCACTGGAATACAGAAACGACTGCAACGAATTGGTACACATGTAATTACTGGGGAAGAAAAGGTGCAAAGCGTGCAGTCCTTGCTCGTGAATTAAATATGGATGCAATTGTTGAAATCAAAGAAAATGCAGAGGTTGAAATTGAGGTTCAAGTACATGGCATGATGTGCATGTTCCAATCAAAGCGTTCATTAGTTGGAAACTACTTCGAGTACCAAGGTAATGTGCTGGAAATCGAAAATCGTAAAAAAGATAAAGATATGTTCTTATTTGATAAAGAGCGGGACAACAAATATCCGATTTTTGAAGATGAAAATGGCACTCATATCATGAGTCCAAATGATGTTTGTATTATCGATGAGTTGGAAGAAATGATCGATGCTGGTGTTGATAGCTTTAAAATCGAAGGAATTTTAAAGCCTACCGAATATTTACTTGAGGCAACGAAAATTTATCGAAAAGCCATCGACTTATGTGTGGAAAATCGTGATGAATATGAGGATGTCAAGGGTGACCTATTAGAGCAGCTTGAAGAACTTCAACCAATCAATCGACCACTAGACACAGGTTTCTACTTTAAGGAAACGGTCTACTGATTAAACAAAGAGGAGGAATATGCATGTCTACAGCAGTTGTAAGAGAGCCTGTTTCAAAAATAGTAGACGGCAAGCGTGTGATCATCAAAAAGCCAGAATTGCTTGCACCTGCAGGTAACTTGGAAAAATTAAAAATTGCTGTTCATTATGGTGCAGATGCCGTTTTTATCGGTGGCCAAGAATATGGACTTCGGTCTAATGCTGATAATTTTACACTAGAAGAAATTGCTGAAGGTGTGGAATTTGCAAACAAATACGGTGCCAAAATCTATGTAACAACAAACATATTTGCCCATAATGAAAATATGGATGGACTAGATGAGTACTTAATGGGGCTTGAAAAAGCCGGAGTCTCAGGTATCATCGTAGCAGATCCACTTATAATTGAAACATGTAAACGAGTAGCTCCAAAAATGGAAGTACACCTAAGCACACAACAATCCCTATCCAACTGGAAGGCAGTACAGTTTTGGAAGGAAGAAGGGTTAGAACGTGTCGTTCTAGCGCGTGAAACAAGTGCTGAAGAAATTAAAAAAATGAAGGAAAAGGTTGACATCGAAATCGAAACATTTGTTCATGGTGCGATGTGTATTGCTTATTCCGGTCGTTGTACATTAAGTAATCATATGACAGCTCGAGATTCCAATCGTGGCGGATGCTGCCAATCATGTAGATGGGACTATGATTTATTTAAACTGGGTAAAGATGAAAATGAAATAGCCCTATTCGGTGAAAATGACTCACCATTTGCGATGAGCCCAAAAGACTTAAAGCTCATTGAATCGATTCCACGCATGATTGAATTAGGAATTGACAGTTTGAAAATTGAAGGACGAATGAAATCTATTCACTATATTGCAACAGTCGTTAGTGTATATCGAAAGGTAATCGATGCATACAGTGCAGATCCGGACAATTTTGTCATTAATGAAGAGTGGCTTAAAGAGCTTGATAAATGTGCGAATCGTGATACTGCGCCTGCTTTTTTTGAAGGGGTTCCTGGTGTCGATGAGCAAATGTATGGCACACATAGCAAAAAAACAACTTATGATTTTGCAGGTCTAGTGTTAGACTATGATAAGAAGTTAGGAATTGTAACACTGCAACAACGTAATTACTTTAAAAAAGGAGACCAGGTTGAATTTTTTGGTCCAGAAATTGAGAACTTTACACAAACAGTTGAAGCGATATGGGATGAGGACGGAAACGAAATCGAGGCTGCAAAACATCCATTGCAAATCGTTTCGTTTAAAGTGGACAAGCCTGTTTATCCAAACAACATGATGCGAAAGGGGAAGTAAGATGAGCAAGAAGCCAATTGTCATTGGCATTGCTGGAGGCTCGGGATCAGGTAAAACAAGTGTATCAAAAGCCATATATGAACATTTTAAGGGTCACTCAATCTTAATGATCGAGCAGGATTCTTATTATAAAGATCAAAGCCATATGCCTTTTGAAGAAAGATTAAATACAAATTATGACCATCCTTTAGCTTTTGATAATGACTTACTCATTGAGCATATTAAAAATCTTCTTGACTACAAAGGTATAAGTAAGCCAGTTTATGACTATAAATTTCATACAAGGTCCTCTGAAGTGATTCACGTTGAACCAAAGGATGTTATTATTTTAGAGGGAATTCTCGTTCTTGAGGATGAACGACTACGCGATTTAATGGACATTAAGCTGTTTGTTGACACAGATGCAGATATCCGAATCATCCGAAGAATGCTACGTGACATTAAAGACCGTGGACGTACATTGGATTCTGTTACCCTACAATATGAAACGGTGGTTCGTCCAATGCATAATCAATTCTGTGAACCAACGAAGCGATATGCGGACATCATCATCCCTGAAGGTGGACAAAATCACGTTGCAATTGACTTAATGGTAACAAAAATTCAAACAATTCTTGAACAAAACGTCATTTTGTAATAACATAACAGAGAAAAAGGTGTTATGATAGTACAAATAATAAGGAAAGGAATGGTAGAAATTCCCTATCATTCCTTTCCTTACATACAAAACAAGAAAAGTACTACATATTGAAAGCAATCACAGGGGGATTGTAACGACTACAAGGAGTGAAGGGATTATGGTAGAGAAAGTATTTCCAATGACAGTAGAGGGAAAGCAAAAATTAGAGCAGGAGTTAGAACATTTAAAGACCGTTAAGCGCAAAGAAGTTGTAGAACGTATTAAAATTGCAAGAAGCTTTGGAGACCTTTCTGAGAACTCAGAGTATGATTCAGCGAAGGATGAGCAAGCTTTTGTTGAAGGACGTATTACAACTATTGAAAATATGATTCGTAATGCAAAAATTATTGAAGAGGATGCTGACAGTGCCGGCAAGGTTTCTTTAGGAAAATCAGTAACGTTTATTGAGCATCCGGATGGTGAAGAAGAAACATATACAATTGTGGGAAGTGCTGAGGCAGACCCTTTTGAAGGAAAAATTTCAAATGACTCACCAATTGCAAAAAGCCTACTTGGAAAACATGTTGGGGACAAAGTGACTGTTCAAACTCCAGGTGGAGACCTGCTTGTTGAAATTACAAAAATTGACTAACTTTATTCAAAAGACAGAATAAAGTTAGAACCTCCGGCGGATGCCACAGATTTTCAAAGGTAACTTTTCGAGCTTGCTCGAAAAAATCTGGGCGCAAATACGCCAAGGCGAATTTGATTTATATGTATAAATATTGTGACACCTCGTCGAAACTGTAGACGAGGTGTTTTTTCTATGGTAATCAAAAAGCGTGCAATTATTATCCTAGTCGTCATCCTCTTAACTTTAGTAGGATTAGTCTGCAGACTTATGCAATTACAGCTTGTTACTACAGAATCATTTACGAATCGAGATATTAATTTAATTGAAGCGAGTGTCTCGCAGCGAACGCAAGAACTGGTTATTGATCAAGGACGTGGTCGATTTATCGATCGAAATAAAAAGGCATTAACCCATGAATATTATCCAACACTCGTATTGTTTCCTTTTTTAAAAAACATTGAGTGGCCAGCTGAGGATGTAGCTGAAATCGTAAATATTTCCGCAACAACTTTAAAAAATGAAATTCAAGATGCCAAGAAGCCTGTAATTGTTGGTGGAGACAGACCCATAGAATTAACCGAGACGCAGATGAATAAAATCAACAATCTCCAAATTCCAGGTGTATTTGCTGTCCATCGTCAATATAAGCTAGATAGTGATATTGCTGAACATTTAATTGGCTTAATACGTGAAAATAAAGAATTATTCCAGAAGCGTTATCCTGAGAAAACCTATTTACCGCAGAATACGAAACTCGGAATCACTGGTTTGCAATCTACCTTTGATGAATTCCTATTGCCGGAAGGAGAGGCGAAGCTCTTATATCATGTGGCAGGGGATGGTGGACCTTTATTTGGCATTGATGTAAAGTACACAGCACCAGCAAATCCTTATTACCCAGTTGCTATTCAGACAACATTGGATAAAGATTTACAGCTTATGGCAGAAAAAATTCTTGATAAAAATGATTTGAAAAAGGGTGGAATTGTTCTTCTTGATGTAGAATCCAATGACTTACTTGCAATGGTTAGTAAACCGGATATAAATTCATCGAATCCATTTGAAGATGGAACTGCCCAAAACCAAATGATTATGCCGCAATTTCCTGGTTCTGTTTTTAAAACGGTAATAGCTGCAGCTGCGATTGAACATCAGCAAATTTCTAACGATAGAATGTTCAATTGTGACCAAAATTTGTATGGAGAAGGGCAAGCTGAATATCCGCATGGGATGCTTAATTTCCATAATAGCTTTGCAAAAAGCTGTAATTACACTTTTGCTAGCCTGGCGCAGGAATTATTACAAAAGGATCAAGATGTAATTGAAAAATATTCCGAAATGCTTGGCTTACTTGGTCCAGTTGGCTGGAATGGTGATGTATTTCGTTTTCAGGATTTCAAGCAAATTCCAAATGAAAAAAATGGTCAAATTTGGACAGATGAAAAGGATAAACATGTTTCAAAAGCCATTGCGCAAACAGCGATTGGTCAAAAGGATGTTAGGGTAACTCCATTAGGTATAGCGAATATGATGTCAACCATTGCTCGTGGCGGTTCAAAAAAAGAAGTTCGAACTGTTAGTGATGTGTTATATAAAAACGGTACAACCTTATTTTCTTTTTCAAAACAGGATATGGAAGGACCCAAAATTGCTCCATATACAGCAAGTAGGCTCCAGGAATTGCTTCGAGGAGTTGTTACATCTGGAACTGGACAACGATTTGCCGATCTCCCTTATAATGTGGCCGGTAAATCTGGAACAGCTGAAACCGGAAAAAAACAAGGTGAGACCGGACTTGTCAATACTTGGTTTGCGGGATATTTTCCGTTTGAAAATCCGAAATATGCACTTGTAGTGGTCAATTTGGAGCAACCAGGCTCTCAGTCTGTAACGAATACAGTTTTTCATGAAATCGTTCAAGGAATACATCAAATGGAACAGGAAAAAGGTACCAAAACAAGCGACTGATAAAGAAATGTCTTCAACCTTTCGGTCACACATGCTAGAATAAGAAGATAGTTGATTGAGTATTAGTCGTTTTAGGAGGTACTGTAAAATGGGGTATGATTTAGACAAATTGTATGAAGGTCCTCGATCCGAAAGAAGAGCGAAACGAAAAAAGGTAAATCGAATTTTAAATATTTTAATTGTCCTTGTAGTTGTTTTGATTATCTTTTTTGGTGGTAAGCTTATTTTTGGAGATAAAAATGTAGATGAGTCTGTGTCTTCAAATCAAACGAACCAACCAGCAGACAATGAGGGAAAAGCTGCACCAGATGATTCACAGGACAAAGAGAAAGATAAGAATGAAACTTCAGATAAACAAAAAAAGGAAGAAACAAAACAGGAACCCATTGAGGAAGATGAGGATGAGCAAAAAGCTCCAGAATCTGATGAATCTGCTGTTGTTACAGAGGGTGACCCAGAATCAAATATTATAAAAACAATAGTCAATCCAGCATGGAAGCCAATAGGTACGGCTCAAGGAGAACCTCACAGTATAGATTATACGGAAGATTCAGTTGATCGAAATGAAATGGAGATGGCCGCAAGTTATGCAACTGGTTTTGATCGGTCAGATATGGTTGTCTGGTGGCTAGGAAGAAATGGCGGAAATTCCATTACTGCAACTGTTTCTTCAAAAACAACAAAACAAGTTTTAAAAGTATATCTAGATTGGGTTCCAAATGAAGGCTGGAAACCAACACAGGTTGAAGAATTAAAAGAAAATGATAGTGAAACCTATAAAAACTATAAGAATACAGAAACTGAGAACAAATCAGATGAAAATGAGGATAATGATTAAATTAGGCGCAGGATATCCTGCGTTTTTTTTGTTTCTATTTTTAGATGATGATTGAAAATAGAAAATGAATATGTTAAATTTAGAACAGTTCATTTTTAAATTCATAGTATACTTATAGGANNGAATAATATATAATGGTGGAGAGTGAAGAAAATGGGGCGAGAGTTTTTAGAGGTTTTTGAAGGTTGGGCAAACACTTATGACCAGACAGTAACAGGTCATGATGTTGAATACCAGGAAGTGTTTTCGCGATATGACGATATTCTAAATGACGTCGTACAAAAATCTGGTCCCGCGGTTTTGGAATTTGGAGTAGGGACTGGTAATCTCACTCAAAAGCTATTGGATGAAAATAAGAAAGTGTATGGTATTGAACCCTCAAAACCAATGCGGGAAATTGCATTAGAAAAGCTTCAAAACTATTCTCTAACAATAGAAGATGGTGACTTTATCATTTTTAATAAACCAGCTGATAAAATCGACACAATCGTTAGTACGTATGCCTTCCACCACTTAAATGATAGCGAGAAAAATCAAGCTTTTTCCCAATATAGCAACATTCTACCTAAAGGTGGTAAAATAGTGTTTGCGGATACAATGTTCGAAAATAAACAAGAATATACAAGGACGATTCAGTCCGCAACAAAAAAAGGCTTCCTTAATCTAGCAAAGGATTTAGAAACAGAATACTACACAACCATTCCTGTCTTGCAAGAAATTGCAAAACAAAATGGATTTACAGTTGAATTCACACGTTTTAATCATTTTGTATGGGTGATGGAGGCGACGAAACAGTAAAATTGAGTGTTCAAAAAGGAGGAT
>NZ_JBALOP010000007.1:191507-191628 GCF_036962685.1 Bacillus sp. JJ1566
AGGATAAAAAGGACCGCGTCGACAAAAACGCCACGGCCGCATGTCTTGTCGACACTAGCTCATCCTAGTGCGTCGAGAGTTCAAGGCGGTGCAGCTTTGAGAACCGGAGCGTATGCAGTTA